>NZ_JALKIK010000118.1:0-1064 GCF_023050955.1 Anaerobiospirillum sp. NML120511 | reverse complement strand
ACTGAAGAGTTCAAGCAGGCCAACCCTCTGAGCAACTTCGTTGCCGTAAATACTGGTACTGCTGAGGCTCCTCAGTATGTAGCCTACGAGAAGGCCTACAACGGGTTCCTCGAGGACGTAGTACGTAACACCAATGGTGCTGATGCTGACCGTGTAGGTCGTATGGCTGCCTTCGGTGGTGCTGCTCAGGCTGCTCTGACTGCTACTGGCACTACCTCTGATGCCGTATCCGGCCGCTTCGGTATGGGCCAGAGTGCTTCTGCTCTCACCTATGCTGACAATGGTCAGGGTACCGGTATGTGGGTAACCCCAGTCTACCGTTCTTCCGATTCCGACGGCTTTGCCGCTGAGGGTCTGGAGTTTGGTTCTGATGTAAGCCTGTTCGGTGTTGCCCTCGGTGGTGATTACTCCTTAGGCAACGGCATGCGCGTTGGTGCAATGCTCAACATCGGCTCCGGTGATGCTGACGGTCAGGGTGCTGGTCAGGGCGTAAGCAATGACTTCAACTACTTCGGTGGTGCTATGTACGCAGGCTTCTCCATGGACGCTCTGTCTGTAGTAGCTGACCTGTCCTACACCACTGTTGACTCCGACATCGAGACCGACACTGTTTCCGGTAAGGTAAGCACCAGCTTCGACACCACAGCCCTGTCTGCCGGTGTAACCGGTCAGTACACCATGGACTTTGCCGGTGTACAGGTTGCTCCACACGCTGGTCTGCGCTTCACCCGTCTTGACATGGACAACTTCGATGCTGTTGGCTTTGACGGCGGCTCTGCAGCCTCTGTTGAGAACTCAACTGCCAACGTATTCTCCATCCCTGTCGGTGTAACCATCGCCAAGGAGTACGCTGGTGAGCAGTGGACTGTCAAGCCATCCTTTGACCTTACCTTAACCGGTAACTTCGGTGATGACACTCTGGACAGCACTGTAAACTGGACTGACGTAACCAACTGGAGCGTTGCTACCAAGTCCGAGTTCGTTGACAGCTTCACCTATGGTGCTGCCATGGGCGTAGCCGCCAAGTCCGGTAACCTGGGCGTTGGTGTTGGTCTGAACTACAC
>NZ_JALKIK010000117.1:0-1087 GCF_023050955.1 Anaerobiospirillum sp. NML120511 | reverse complement strand
CTTAGAGCTTGTAGAGTGGGCCGTAGTTCTTGCAGGCGCGGAAGTCCTGACCTTCCTTGTCCATGCCGAAAGCATTCCATGCAGATGGACGGAAAATCTTGTCCTCTGGAACGTTGTGGCCGCATACAGGGATGCGCAGGATGGAGGCCAGAGTAATGAGGTCAGCACCAATGTGACCGTAGGCAATAGCGCCGTGGTTGGCACCCCAGTTGTTCATTACGTCATAGGCGGTCTTGAACATGGAGGACTTGCCGTCGCAACGTGGAGCAAACCAGGTGCATGGCCAGGTGTAGTCAGTACGCTTCCACAGCTTCTCGGTCACTTCCTGAGGCAGCTCAACAGACCAGCCTTCGGCAATCTGCAGGACAGGGCCCAGACCCTTGACCAGGTTTAAACGTACCATGGTCATTGGAACCTCAGCATCGGTCAGGAAGCGTGAGGAGTAACCGCCGCCACGGAAGTAGCCAAGGTCAGCTGCGTTCCAGGTGGTAGCATCAAGGCAGTTCTTGATGTCCTCGTCAGTCATCTCATACCATGGCTTGATGGTACGGTTGCCGCCGCAGCAGCGTGCCTGACAGGAGAAGTCCAGAGCGGAAGCGCCGGAGTTGATTAAGTGCAGGAAGCCATCGCAGTCCTTTGCATGGCCCTGAAGCTCGTAGCCGGTTACACGCTTGACAGCGTCGCCGGACCAGTAGGTACGAACGTCAGAGAACATGGTGGCACGGTTGGTCAGCAGCTTGCCAAAGAGCATGCCAAAGCCGTTTAAAACGTCGTTTTCAGTGGCCAGAACGATTGGCTCGCGCTTGCCGTTCCAGTCAAAGCTGGAGTTGAGCAGGGCTTCGGCAAAGTCGGCATTTGGATAGAAATCAGTCCACTGACGCTGGCCCTGGAAGCCTGCAGCAATGGCGTTGTGACCCAGAGCTTCTTCTTCACAGCCGGCTGGCAGATTCTTGTTGCCCTTGATGAGGTCCTTGATGATAACCATCATCTTGACCACAAATTCCCACTGCTCGTCCTTGACTTCACGGCTGTTCTGCATGGACTCAGGGTTCTTGTCAAAGCCTTCCTTGCAGTACTGTTTGGTCCA
>NZ_JALKIK010000116.1:0-1113 GCF_023050955.1 Anaerobiospirillum sp. NML120511 | reverse complement strand
ATGGGCAACTCTCATTACAAAAACGGCATCTCATCGATATTCTTTGGCCACTGATACCATGTGTACAGCGGGCTTAGAATCCCTCCTCAAAAAACTACACTATTTTATCCCTCCAAGTTTTTAACATGCATTTAAATAAATAGTTTTATCGATTGATCTTTTCTAAGATTAATCAAATTGTCGGTCTACATGCCCTCTGTAAGGGTACTTAATTCGTAAGAAATACTACATCTGCATGTCGCTGTCTGTAATTGCTCGCTGGAGAGCCATATTGATATTACGTGTAATTCATTCAGGAAAACCGGCTGCAATCAGTGAAATTGCAACGGTAGCATGTGCATATTGACCTGATAAGTGCTGACATGGTAAGAGACAGCAGCCAAGTCTAATTTACCATATTATATGCACCGCTCTAAAATGCCTCAGAACAGTCATTTGATGTCATATAAACAGACCGCTTTGCAGACTTTGGCTCAGTAGCGATCCGGCCTAATATATCACAGTAGTGACAGTTTTACTTTTAAGCTACGCATGAAATATGTTTCGTAAATCATTGATATGGTCAAAATCAGGGCTGAAAAATAAGCTAAAACCCTGCAAATATCATGTGTTATACGTTTACAGGCAGTATGTACAGTCACAGGTGCGTTATTTTGGTGCGGGTAATAAACCTGTGTAAAAAATATGGTGCAGAAGACTTGATCCTGGTATGGAGGGGATAAATAGCTGTAGTATTAATGGATGAATATAAAATTGTTTCTGACTTAGTGGGACAGAACCTGTTGAGCGGGCCGGTCGAAACAGGCAGGGACGAACAGACTTGACGGACAGGTCGAAACAGGCAGGGACGAACAGAAATGACGGATCAGGTCGAAACAGGCAGGGGCGAACAGACTTGACGGACAGGCCTGGTGGAGCGTGAAAGGGTGAATGGACAGAGCTTCAATTGCCGGGTACGAATTGTGGCAGGGATACTGCGGCAAACTGTACGTACTAAATTTATGTGGGGTGTATATATTTCTGCAAAACCCTATAATTAAGCCATTCCTGATGACAGTAGACTTTCTGCTGAAAGAGCCTTCATTGCGATCTGATTGCGACACCATACTTCTA
>NZ_JALKIK010000115.1:0-1187 GCF_023050955.1 Anaerobiospirillum sp. NML120511 | reverse complement strand
TGGTAGGTTGTAGTGAGCTGATTCTGCACATTATTCAGATATCTGCGGCCGTTCAGAGAGCTTATATTCGTATTGACGTATACAGCCATAGTGTTCTCCCCATCATGTATGTGAAATAGTAATAAAGACCCGGAAATACGGCCCTTTATTAAGCTTAACGACTTTTCACTATGACAAGTGTGTAATTCAGATTACACAAAATATAATCTTAAACAGATGCGAAAAACAGGCGCGTATAGATACAGCATAACAACCTATAAGTATCTCTATTAACCTGATATTTAAGGGAATTTGGTTTTAATAGTGGCTAATGACTAATTTAAATTTCGTGTGCTTACAGCTCATTAAGACCACTGCTTACTTCCACCGCAGAAGCCGTAACTACCAGCAACATAAGCCGCGTTAAGGTACTGCCATGGCCGTGTGACGCACATCAGACTCTCCCCAAGCCGTCGCACACCACTACATGCCCATATTCTTCCCTGCGTGATTCACCGAGGAGATTAGAGAGGGTGGAGTAGCTTTAGCACGCATATATCTCGCTGCAGGGCGTTATGGGCCCTTACAGCCAAGGAAAGCGCGTCTAACGCCATTACATGCCGGTTGCTGACCCTGAGCAATCCAGTCGCCTTAATGCTTTGCTAAATCTGGCTACGCTAAGGCGGCTGGTCAGAGCAAAGGCCATTGCCTCATCGTCTACATCAACCGGGCAGAAAGCTTCAACCACATGGCGCTGTCGTCCGACATCATCAGAAGTTGCCCGCACTATGCGCTCATGCCGGTTTACACCAGACCTGTAGCATCCAGCAACACCACTTCAAACCAGGAGTCCTCAACACTTCGCCCCTGTCCAGTACCGCTCTAAAGCGCAACCACACGCTCGGTCATGGTTCAAATTGCAGGTACAAAAAAGCACCCCTGAGGGTGCCTTTTTGACAAGATGTGTGCGGTATATGGCATCAGCAGAGCTTTGCTCTTATTGCATTGTAAAGGCTTAGCGGTTGCTGAGCTCCGCCACTTTCTTCCACGCGCTGCCTTGCTAATGCTGCCAGTGGATTATCCTAACAGTGACAGACCCAGCTGAGGACGGGTGTTGGCCTGCATCAGCATGGAGGTAGCAGCCTGCTGAATAATGGACTGCTGGGACAGATTGGCTGATTCTTCGGCGAAGTCTGCGTCACGAATTC
>NZ_JALKIK010000114.1:0-1211 GCF_023050955.1 Anaerobiospirillum sp. NML120511 | reverse complement strand
AGACCTGAACCTGGTGTATCAGAACCAGCCCGGCTGTATGTTCATCAGCCGCTCAGCACAAAGTTTCATTCAACTTTTGGAGGCTTTTTGAGTACTGAATCTTCCTCAGGAACAAGTGGGGCAGCAGCCGCTCAACGAAGGCAGAGCAAGCCCAGGGGCCGCAAGACTGCACAGCGCAGTCCAGGCAACGATCATCAATCAGGTACAATCTCTGACAAAACAGACTCTCTTAAGGCAGACAAGAAGGACTTGTCAGCACAGGCCAGTTACGAAGCTGCATCCTGTACAGCAAGTCAGGATGTCAAAGCGGTTAAGAAAGCGGGCAAAACTGGAAAAAGCGCAAAGGGCAGAAAGTCCAGTGCACCTAAGGCCAGGTTTGCTGCAGACATAACTGCATCAAGCGTCACAACTGCAGACAACTATGGCAGCTTGTCAGGCAGTTGCGAAACAGACAGCAGCTACTTCTGGCACAGGCAGGACATAACTTCCAAAGCGCTCTTCAGAAATCAGTTTTTTTTCCGGGAGCTGGTTAAGCTGACAGGGTTGTTTTCTGAGCAGGAGCTTGAACTTTTTGACTGGAACTCAATGGAGCTCCCTGACAGAACTTTCATGCAGTGCCAGAATGATACCAGAGAGATTGCTGTCGATCTTCTGGTCAAAATCAAGCTGCTTTCAGGTATTGTCACTTACTTCCATTTCGAATTCCAGTCAAGTATCTCTGACTACATGCTATACAGAATGTTGGAATACCGTCTGGCCATTTTGCGTGAATGGCCTGGGTACAATCCTCGCAAAAGGTTAGATGTGTTTCCGCATGTGTATCAGTTCATGATTTATACTGGCACTCAATCATTTCCCCAGGCTACCGAGCTGTTTGACAGCAGTAACATGGTTCCTGCTGTTGACAAGGCACTCACAGCTGATTTCATCTATAATCACATCAGCCTGATAGACAAAGGTGGTGTAGACTGGCTTGTTAAGCAGAACAGCCTTTCTGCCCTGCTGCTGGCACTGCAGGTGGATGAAAGACCAAATCCAGGAACAAAAGACATTATCAGGGCTATCTGTGATAAGCTTAAGGGGGCAGAAAGCGACATCATTGACGATGTCTTTAATTACTGCAAATTCTATGTTGTGGATATGTCCAGCTTCCGTGAGCTTGGACCAGGGCTTACTTCAAATAATTGGGAGTCTTTAATGGTATATATCGA
>NZ_JALKIK010000113.1:0-1301 GCF_023050955.1 Anaerobiospirillum sp. NML120511 | reverse complement strand
AGGAACTGTAAGCAATTAAATTGATCTTTTAAAACCATTGATTCGATAGTTCCAGAGAGGAAATGGCCCAATGGGTTCCATGTCTATCGATTTCATCTGGGCATCACTGATTTTGATGCCTGTTTCATAGCTGTTGAAATCTGGTACGCACTTTACTGTGAGACCAGTTGTTGTTTTGGTAGAACCAATAAGATTGACAACCGTAGTAAGATCAATCAATGGCTTGCCTGACCAGTTTTTTGAAATGTAGCAGAATAAGCGGTGCTCTACTTTGTTCCACTTTGAGGTGCCTGGAGGAAGGTGTGACACCCTGATTGATATGCCTGTTTTCTCGCAGAGCTCTGCAAGCTTATACTTCCACAGACGAACACGTGAACCGTTGCTCCCGCCACCGTCACATATAATGAACAGCTCTTGCATGCTTGGGAAAGTGTGCTTGCCAACTGTTTCGAACCAGCGAAAAACACTCTCAGTTGCGAACTCACTGGTATCGCTGCTGGTGCCTACATTTACAAATGCAGTATTGTTATTCAGAACGTAAACTCCATAGGGAACAACAGTTCCAAGCTCTCTGATTAAAAAATCATGATCATAGGTAAGACGAGGATCACCAAGAAGTCTGAGCTCTGTACCTACATTGCTCATATTTCCAAGTTTTTCTTTCTTCTTGGCATCGATTGATATTACAGGAACTCCTGATGCATATGCTTCTTCGATAGACTGGTTTATGAACTCGAACTGGGCATTTCTGTCAGGGTGATCCTTTCCTACCTGGAGCATTTTCTTGTTCTTCTGACGGCTGAACTTAAGCTCGTCAAGAAGCTTGGCGACAGTGGTATGTGATACTTTATGCCCACGCTCCTCAAGTTTGTCGGCTATTTTTCTAAAGCTCAAGCTGGTCCATGTCAAAGGCTTTTCAGGACTGCCATATGCGCTTTCAGATACGATCTGTCTTGTGATTTCCAAGAGCTCCGGATCATGAAAGGTTGCAGATTT
Source organism: Anaerobiospirillum sp. NML120511 (assembly GCF_023050955.1). Taxonomy (NCBI): domain Bacteria; kingdom Pseudomonadati; phylum Pseudomonadota; class Gammaproteobacteria; order Aeromonadales; family Succinivibrionaceae; genus Anaerobiospirillum; species Anaerobiospirillum sp. NML120511. The sequence continues at coordinate 305 of NZ_JALKIK010000113.1, read as the reverse complement.
ACGTCCACCTCCACGACGGCGTACAAAGTCAGTCCTCTCGCTGTTCAGGTCATCTTTACCTGACTTAACAGTATTTACAGAGACACCGAGCAGTTCTGAGACAGCTTTTCGACCTCCATAGCCGTAACTCTCACAAAGAAGCCCGTAGAAAAGCCTTCTTTGCTTTTCGTTAAAGTCACCAGCCTCAAGCAGCTGATTAATAGAATCTTTGTTTAAAGTGACCTGAATCTGGTTTGCCATAAGGTTCCTCCGTTCAGGTCATTATACTTAAGAAATACAAATCATTTTAATTACCTACAGTTCCT
>NZ_JALKIK010000112.1:0-1327 GCF_023050955.1 Anaerobiospirillum sp. NML120511 | reverse complement strand
GCTACTGGCATCATCAAATCATACAGGCAGAATAAATAATCCTAGGTACGGTTTACACTATCGGGCATGATGGCCATTCATAGACGGATATCATCCATCTTAAGTAAGGCTGCCATGCCCGATTTTTATGTCTGGATATTTTCGACATCCAAGTGACTGTATATTGCATTACCGAAAATGACAAACTATAAATTCCATGACATACTTTAAATGATTTTTTATGACAATCTTTAAATATCATGTACATAGCCACGAGAGAGTGAGGGCCATATTTGAGCCGGCGGTGAATAGACCAGCTCCTGATAGTTTTGATTCTTAGCCTGACAGAGACAGACACAGCTGTGGGAGAGTGTTTGCCTGCATCAGCTTGGAATGGGAAAATGCTATTGCAGCCAATTGTGCTCGAGCACATGAGGCCGTAAAGAATCCAGGAGCTGGTTATGCTCTCAACGTAGCCTACATGTTCTGTTCTGCTTGGAGGGTATGCTTGGCATGTCGCAGCAGCTGGTAAGTTGGAACAGTGTTGCGCAGCCTGAGCTTTACGGCACATTACTGCCTCAGGGCATGCACGGGTTGCAGTGCCGGGCATTTCTTGTCCAGATGTCAGCTATGGCGAGGTTATCATCTGCTCAATAGGCCAGCCGCTGCAGTAATGCAGTAAGAGCTTTATAGGTCATGTTTTTCAGCCGGGGGATCCAGATACTCAAAAGGCCCGCAGCCGTGAAGCTGCGAGCCTTTTGAAGGGCCGCAGGTGAATAAACGACCCTGATAACAATTGCTTATTAGCCTAAGAGGGACAGACCCAGCTGTGGGCGGGTGTTTGCCTGCATCAGCATGGAGGTAGCAGCCTGCTGGATGATGGACTGCTGGCTGAGGTTGGCGGACTCTTCGGCGAAGTCCGCGTCGCGAATTCTGCTACGGGCATCAGACTGGTTGGCGGAAACGTTTGCCTGATTGCGAATTGAACTCTCCAGTCTGTTCTGGATTGCACCTAGGCCAGCACGGGCAGCATCCACTGCACCAATCATCTTGTCCATGCCTTCAATTGCCTTCTGAGCTTCAGCAGCATTGGAGAAAGTGATGATGTTGTTCTTTGACCAGTATCCCTTAAAATCGTTTTCCTTCAGTCCAGCCATGGAGAGAATCTGGGAGAACTTGACACCGTTTACGTCAAAGCTGATCACGTCGCCCTTGTTGGCACCTACCTGTAAGGTAAGAGTTCCAAGTTCATTGCCCTTTGCTGCAGCAGCTTTGGAGAACAGGCTGTCACCGCCAGCACCATCAAGAATCTTCTTGCCGCCGAAAGTAGTCTGCTTGGCAATACGGG
>NZ_JALKIK010000110.1:0-1439 GCF_023050955.1 Anaerobiospirillum sp. NML120511 | reverse complement strand
CAGGGGCTACGCACAAAGCGTGAAATTTGATCCAAGGATCAAATTCGGAAAATAAAATGTGATACCAGGATCACTTTTTAACAATTTAGATTCACTTAAAAACGAGATTTTGATCACATAGTAAAAAATTTGCCTGGGAGTTTTTACTATGATGATTCCGTACTACCTGAATATCAGCCAAGTCATGAGCTTTCATGCTCTGGTTAATCTTTTTATCGAGTCTGGAATCACTGACTACAGACAACGTAGAAAGGTTAAATTCCCGTTCTATGAACTATTGGTGGTTGTTCTGCTTGCTCATATATGCGGCAGAACAAGTGCAGTTGAGGTTGCTGACTTTGCTTATGATAAACACCATCTGTTTAAAGCAGTCTTCAACGCATGGCCTGACACAAGCCCTTCACATGACACGATAACAAGACTGTACAACAGTGTGGACCTGCAGCCAGCTCTAAGATACCTGTATATGTCTGCTCTTACAAAGATGCCAGAGATGGAGAAGCATTCACAAAACTGTTATCGTGTTTTAGCTCTTGATGGACAGGCTCCAAGATCGCTTATGTATGGGCTGATTAACGGGGTTTCTATCCCGAAAGAGAAGCTCGGCTTCAGGCAGTTCTATCTTGTATCACTTTTTGACTGTGACAGAGCTGTTTGCGTTGACCATGAGAAAATCTTCGATAAGGAAAATGAAAATAAGGCCTCCTTAAGACTTGTCAGCAGAAACTCACTTGATAACGCTATTGTTACCTGCGATGCCCTGAATACCACCAAGGATATTATCAGTGCTATAGAGTCTATGGGCGGTCACTTCTGCATGGCAGTAAAAGCTAACAGGAGATCGCTGTATGACAGCCTTAAGGCAGCCGCCAATAACGAAGAGCTTATGGAAAGCGTTTCTGTCAAGTATACAGGTCCTACGGAAATAGCACATGGCAGAGAGGAAACCCGCTCTATCATGGCATTTCCAGCTTGCCATGTGAAAAAAGTGGCAGAAAACTGGCCTTCAGTGAATACAATCTTTGTTGCCAGAACTGAGAGTAAGATCATCAAGACGGGCATAAGCAGAAAGCCACAAATCAGGTACTTCATCAGCTCTGTTCCTTTTAAAGACATGGAGACAGCCCTGCTTGGTATGGATGTGATTCGTAAACATTGGGGTATAGAAAATAAGCTCCATTACAATCTTGATAACTCTTTTAGCCAGGACAGGATGGTTGCCCTTAACAAGGACCAGGTAACCACCCGTGTCGCTTTTAACAAGTTAGCTCTTAACTTTGTTAATGTCTTAAAAACAGATACGAACTATAGCGACAGCTCAATAAAAAGGCTCGTTGTGCGTCTGGCTGACGATGCTCAGCTGCTAAATGCAGTAGGCATAATTGCTGCCGCTTTAGAGCTTAGAAAAGCCGCTTAGCACGTATCATGCGTATGCCCTG
>NZ_JALKIK010000109.1:0-1466 GCF_023050955.1 Anaerobiospirillum sp. NML120511 | reverse complement strand
TCCAGGTCACGAAAAACGGCTGTCAAGTGGGCCATTTTTGGACCTCTTTTTGTTTCGTAAAATCGAGCTGAAAAACGGAGTGCGACTATAGGGCCACGGTCATGAACAAGTGCATGACCCTTAACCCCTATCATCAATCTTCAATCTGACAGGCATAAGTATGAAATTCGATTTTATGACTAACGCTGTATGTTTCTTCGCTGTAACCGCCGGTATGGCCTTAGCCGCCTCCAGCCACTCCGCCCACGCCCAGCAGTGCTGCCAGACCGCCAGCACCTGCACTGGCAGTCCAATGACTTCTCAGGCCATTCAGGAGCCTGAGCGTGTAGACGGCCACGTCTCTGACAGCACTCTGGCCTCAGCCCTGACTGCAGCCGCAACTTTCTATAAGGACAGCGCCAGCCGCTCCGAGGGTATTACCCTGGCAACAGGTGGCTGCGATTCTGCCTTCTCTGACCGTACCTGTGCAGTGGAGCAGGAGGCCCTCTCCCACTTCACCATTACCGATGTCAAAATCACCCGCTATGACGGCACCGAAGGTATGCAGTGCAATGCAGGCAGCGACTGCAGCTGCGCTATTCCAGCTGCAGGTCTTGCACATGTTGACTCCTCAGCTGAGGCTGCCACATCAGCTGATGCATCGATATCTGCTCAATCTCTTATTGAAAACGGCCCTGAGTCTGCTCCTGTAGCTGCCCTCAATGGCGGTGCAGCTCTGTCCCGTAGCGCTGGTGCCAGTGCTGCTGAGCACTTCCGTGCTGCAGCCGCAGGCGGCGCTGCTGGCGCTGCACCGGCCACCGCTGGCAGCGGCCTGCAGGGTGTACGCCTGGTAGCTGCTCCACGCTATGAGGACAAGGCTCTGACTGCAGCCGCCCTCAGCTCTGTTGACCATCTGCGCGGAGCTCCACTTGATGCCGGTACCCTGCAGCAGGCACTGGAAAGCTTCACCGATTTCTACCGTAATAAGGGCTATACCCTGTCTCAGGCCTACCTGCCTGCTCAGAGCATTGTTGATGGCTGGGTAGACCTTGCCGTGGTCAATCCGAAGTACAACAACTTCAACCTTGAGAATGTCTCCTATGTCTCTGATGACTATATGAAATACCTCATGACTGATGTCTATGAGCTTGAGGGCAAGGATATTGTTGAGGGTGAGCTTGATGAGCGTCTGCTCAAGCTCTCTGATATCGGTACTTTCAATATTGCCGGTCAGATTGATAACTCCGATGCTGCAGGCCTCTATCGTGATGTTGATTTCCAGGCTGCTCCAGATGGCGATCAGGTAAATTTCGCTGTCTTTGCTGACAATTACGGCAACAAGAGCGCTGGCCGCTACCGTTTTGGCGGTCTGATGGAGGTTATCTCTCCAGCTGGCATGGCTGACCGTCTGTCTGTGGTCTATGCCCGCTCCAACGAAAAGCAGAACAACTACAGCATCAATTACCGTATTCCGGTTAACTCTCATC
>NZ_JALKIK010000108.1:0-1503 GCF_023050955.1 Anaerobiospirillum sp. NML120511 | reverse complement strand
GCGCAGTACTGTGAACCTCGATCAGAGTGGTGGATTAGCCCGGCAGGTGGGCGCTGGCTCCTGAGCGCCATAAACAGGGCTTTACCTGTCAGCTCTTTTGTCATGCGCTCTCCCATGGCGTAGCCGACAATTTCGCACGTATAAACATCTTTGATGCCAGCGAGGTACAACCATCCCTCCTGTGTTGCAACATACGTCAGGTCCGCCACCCAGACCTGATTTGGTGCTGTAGGAGCGAACGTCTGGTTCAGCAGATTTGGCGCAACTGGCAGATTGTGGTTCGGGTTCGTAGTCGCTCTGAACTTGCGTTTCTGCTTACAGCGTAGCCTCAGCTCCTTACGAAGACGTGCCAGTCGGTCACGACCAACGATGATGCCATTCTCTGCCAGCTCCGTCTGGAGCCGCCGGGTTCCATATGTTTCGCGAGTGCGGATATGTGCCACCTTAATCTCCAGTTTTAGCCGCTCATCACTTTGTTTTCTGTCTGAGGGGGCATGCTGTACCCGGTCGTAATAACCGCACCTGGATACACCAAATAAATGACACATCGGGTAATGCTGCCAACTTACTGATTTAGTGTATGATGGTGATTTTAAGGTGCTTGCGTGGCTTCCATTTCCATCAGATGTCCTTCCTGCTCCGCTACTGAAGGCGTGGTGCGTAACGGCAAAAGCACTGCCGGACATCAGCGCTATCTCTGCTCTCATTGCCGTAAAACATGGCAACTACAGTTCACTTACACCGCCTCTCAGCCCGGTACGCACCAGAAAATCATTGATATGGCCATGAATGGCGTCGGATGTCGCGCCAGTGCACGCATTATGGGCGTTGGCCTCAACACGGTTTTACGTCACTTAAAAAACTCAGGCCGCAGTCGGTAACCTCGCGCATACAACCGGGCAGTGATGTGATTGTCTGCGCTGAAATGGACGAACATTGGGGCTACGTCGGTGCTAAATCACGTCAGCGCTGGCTGTTTTACGCGTATGACAGGATACGGAGGACGGTTGTGGCGCACGTCTTCGGTGAACGCACTCTGGCCACACTGGAGCGTCTTCTGAGCCTGCTGTCGGCCTTTGAGGTCGTGGTATGGATGACGGATGGCTGGCCGCTGTATGAATCACGCCTGAAGGGAAAGCTGCACGTTATCAGCAAGCGTTACACTCAGCGCATTGAGCGACATAATCTGAATCTGAGACAACATCTGGCAAGGCTGGGACGGAAGTCACTGTCGTTCTCAAAATCGGTGGAGCTGCATGACAAGGTCATCGGGCATTATCTGAACATAAAACACTATCAGTAAGTTGGAGTCATTACCAAAATGGAGAATGTTATCATTGCTACACCCTGTGCTTAATAACTGCAACTCTCCGCCGTTCAGCGATGCTTTGATAATTCTGTTCCCATAGATATCGTTATCAAAATAAAGCGTAAATATCATATTTCCGTAACTGTTATCATCTCTTTTTTTGCACGTCCGAATAAACGCATTCAGTAAATTAC
>NZ_JALKIK010000107.1:0-1513 GCF_023050955.1 Anaerobiospirillum sp. NML120511 | reverse complement strand
GATGAGAGTTAACCGGAATACGGTAATTGATGCTGTAGTTGTTCTGCTTTTCGTTGGAGCGGGCATAGACCACAGACAGACGGTCAGCCATGCCAGCTGGAGAGATAACCTCCATCAGACCGCCAAAGCGGTAGCGTCCGGCGCTCTTGTTGCCGTAATTGTCAGCAAAGACAGCGAAATTGACCTGATCACCATCTGGAGCAGCCTGGAAATCAACATCACGATAGAGGCCTGCAGCATCAGAGTTATCAATCTGACCGGCAATATTGAAAGTACCGATATCAGAGAGCTTGAGCAGACGCTCATCAAGCTCACCCTCAACAATATCCTTGCCCTCAAGCTCATAGACATCAGTCATGAGGTACTTCATATAGTCATCAGAGACATAGGAGACGTTCTCGAGGTTGAAGTTGTTGTACTTCGGATTGACCACAGCAAGGTCTACCCAGCCATCGACAATGCTCTGAGCAGGCAGGTAGGCCTGAGACAGGGTATAGCCCTTATTGCGGTAGAAATCGGTAAAGCTTTCCAGTGCCTGCTGCAGGGTACCGGCATCAAGTGGTGCTCCGCGCAGATGGTCAACAGAGCTGAGGGCGGCGGCAGTCAGAGCCTTGTCCTCATAGCGTGGAGCAGCTACCAGGCGTACACCCTGCAGGCCGCTGCCAGCGGTGGCCGCTGCAGCGCCAGCAGCGCCGCCTGCGGCTGCAGCACGGAAGTGCTCAGCAGCACTGGCACCTGCGCTCCGGGACAGAGCTGCACCGCCATTGAGGGCAGCTACAGGAGCAGACTCTGGACCTTCCTCTATCATTGGGTTGACGCGGCGGGCGTTCTCGGAGGCCTTTTCCTCGGCTGTGGCCAGGCTGGCACCGGTGGCAGTTGTCAGGGATGGTACAGCTGCGACAGCTGGCGAGGCTGGGACAGCTGCCACAGCTGGCAGGGCGCAGCTGCAGTCGCTGTCTGAGCTACATTGCATACCTTCGGTGCCGTCATAGCGGGTGATTTTGACATCGGTAATGGTGAAGTGGGAGAGGGCCTCCTGCTCTACTGCACAGGTACGGTCAGAGAAGGCAGAGTCGCAGCCACCTGTTGCCAGGGTAATACCCTCGGAGCGGCTGGCGCTGTCCTTATAGAAAGTTGCGGCTTCAGTCAGGGCTGAGGCCAGAGTGCTGTCGGATACGTGGCCGTCTACACGCTCAGGCTCCTGAATGCTCTGAGAGGTCAGTGGAGTGCCAGTGCAGGTGCTGGCGGTCTGGCAGCACTGCTGGGCGTGGGCGGAGTGGCTGGAGGCTGCTACGGCCATACCGGCGGTTACAGCGAAGAAACATACAGCGTTAGTCAGAAAATCGAATTTCATACTTATGCCTGTCAGATTGAAGATTGAGATAAGGGTTAAGGGTCATGCACTTGTTCATGACCGTGGCCCTATAGTCGCACTCCGTTTTTCAGCTCGATTTTACGAAACAAAAAGAGGTCCAAAAATGGCCCACTTGACAGCCGTTTTTCGTGACCTGGA
>NZ_JALKIK010000106.1:0-1560 GCF_023050955.1 Anaerobiospirillum sp. NML120511 | reverse complement strand
TGTTAGCATACCGATATTTTGGGGAATTATGTAGACTTATAAAATAATGAAAATGGCCGAATAAAAATGAAATCAATTATGAGCACTTGCCATGAATAAAATTGATGAAAGAACCCCGCTTGCTGCAACGCAGCAAGCGGGGTTCTTTCTTATTGGTTTGCTAGGCTCGGCTGATCATAGAGTGACAGAATCTAATCAGAAGAGAACCTGACAAACTCAAAGTCATCTTGATGCTGAGCATATCGAGAAATTTTTAGCCGCTCAGCCTGAACAAAGGGATCGGAAAAAGCCTTATTTACTGTCCTATTCACATAGTTATCAACATGTCCTGCTTTCCTGATGTTGATATTAGGGCTGCAATGTAACAAAGCATTTGCAGTATCCTGAATTGAAAAGCCTGAGATTGCTAGTGTCATACACGCTCTGAAGTCACACACACTTAAATCTGTGGATATCTGAGACTGTTTGCGAAACTCATTTATGAAACACATATGAGCAAGCTCTACTGAAACAGGGCTATCAACAATAGCGCTCACTTGGTTCCCAGTCGTATGTAGAGTGCATACTGGTTGGAGTATTGACTCTGCTTCAGACATAAGCCTGCAGGCAAACTCCTTGCTGAGCTCAAGTCCGCTTGAATCACGGCATAACACCCATGGGGCTCTTCCATACTTCGCATGGTGTATGGCTTTATGGTTCCTAAATCCAGCAAGGCGACCAAGATGAGCATAATCAGCAGAATTAGGATCTGAGCCAAACTTGCTTGCCATAAGCCTTGAAATTTTTCCCCTGAGGTTATGTGGCAGAGGAAATGGCAATTTGACCCATATCTGGTAATTCTCTGGACTTGACTCAACTACGCAAGCAGGGACCATTCGCGATTTTTTCATAGTGTTAATTAAGTCTGCAGAGAGATCATCCATAAGAATGAGACCATGCTCATAATCCAAACTAGGACGAATATAAACATCCCTGCCTCTTGCATTATCCATTTTTAACCTTGGTATAAGGCTACGAATCGCATCATTTGACACAGTCTCCTTGTATACCCCTCCTTCCCCAAGTTTCAAAACGCAAACATCGAATAAACGACATCCCATTGCTGCTGTCTGCCGCATAACGGCAGAAACGGTATAGTCAACCCTCATAATCCTTGACCGCAGACTCCATATGCCTGAGCTGTAAGTACAGCAACTAAGTCGATTAAGTTAATAAGGCCACAATCAGAGAGTGTCTATAAGCTCGTATGCGCTTAACAGGTGCTGGAGCTGTTCACAATCCTATGAGTAATGCAGGGAGTAATGGATAGCGGGTCACAGCGCCACGTGCAGCCTGTTCCCTCCCGCTGTTCGCGGCGGGGATTGCTTCCAGTCCCGCTACTCAAGCACAAGCCCCCAAGGGGAGAGAGGCCGCAGGCGCTTCCAGCAGCAAGGTCCCTCCCGCTGTTCGCGGCGGGGATTGCTTCCAGTCCCGCTACTCAAGCACAAGCCCCCAAGGGGAGAGAGGCCGCAGGCGCTTCCAGCAGCAAGGTCCCTCCCGCTGTTCGCGGCGGGGATTGCT
>NZ_JALKIK010000105.1:0-1562 GCF_023050955.1 Anaerobiospirillum sp. NML120511 | reverse complement strand
CCATACCCTCGATGAAATCAGAATTGCATGCAGTCATGTCGTCCTGCCTGAGGTCTTTATCCAGTAAGTGGTGATGCTCCTCGCAAAGCCAGTATTCAAAAACACTCTGCAGAACCTGCTCAAACCCATGCTGATCAAACTCAAGAGTGCTCAGGTAATACTTTGTCTCCGTAGAAGCCTTAAGGTTCTCCTTGTGTCGCTCATTTGAGCGCTTCACAGACTCATCGACAGCACGCTTACGAATTACCTTCCTTGTAGTAGTTCTTCTGAGCACTGCTGTTTTCACGCCCTCATACTTTGAAACAATTTCCTCAGGCAGAGCTGATGCTGGAATAAGCATGAATTCGTTGATTGTTTCACGGCCATGAGCAGTAACCGCCGGAGAGGTGTACTTCATAGTTGAAACATTGAAAGAACCATCCTCAATCGCTGAAAACGTGTCTTTCAGGCCCTGGTACTCATCCTTACGATTAGCCTTTAAAGGGCATAGAGGGTGATTTCCTGAATCAATCACAGTCTTGAATGTTATGGGGGTAGTGTTGAGACTGTCCCACATAACAACAGCGTTTTTACCATTGATTTTTTGTACGAACTGCTCAATGAAGTCCTTTTCATGCGACTTCTTACTGGCAACAGCATAATCTTCAGGGGCTCGAGTGCTGCAGTTATACATGGTTACTACATCTCCAGCCTTAATGGTCCTTGAAACAGACCCTGCTTTGTAAGTTCCATTAAGAGACTGTCCATCAATGCCATACGTGTGGGCCTTGGCAAAGTCATCAGGAGGAGTGTGTCCGAGAAGAAAGCCACTTTCACCAGTTAAGCCAGCTCTGACAGAGATCTGCTGAAGACGGGAAATTTTATTCAGAAGCTCTCGCTTTGTTTCTGGTTCGCCAAAAGAAATGATGTTTCTTACAGTGCTTGTAGAAATCTCATTATTAATCAGGTTAGCTCCCGGTAACAGCATGCCCAGCTCGTATCTTCGAGAGTTTATAAATGAAGTGATGTTTTTGGCTGTTGGGGCGAAGCAGCACACAGCTATGATGCTGCTGAATATTATCGGAGCAACGCTGTACTTTGGCATGCCGCAGGTATTGCGTTCGTCCGGCCACTCAGCGTTAAGATACGCGTTCAAAAGAGTGACTTTCCTTAACGCAGCAGAAGACTCACTGTAGATGTGTCTGAGAGTATCTGCCAGTATGATTTTCAGCTTCTCATCATTGCTCTCCTCCGCATAGAATCGCTCTTTCAGCTCTTTAGAGCAATGTTCAATATGGCGTTCGAAGCTACGATCGGAGAGGTCCCCTGGAAGCTCACGAGAAACATCCATTTTGGTTTTTTCAAACTGGAAGATCAGCTCATAAAGGCTTTGAACCTCTGAAAGACGCTGATTTATGCTGCTTTTATATCTCTGATCATATTCAACGCGGCTCATTGGCATAGGGTCACCTCTCAGACTTACATTCATATGTTGAAGTTATGAATCATACCCGCGCAAATCGCATAAATATAAGGATTTATCAAAAAACGTGATGAAAATCACAAGCACTTAATACGCCGTA
>NZ_JALKIK010000104.1:0-1612 GCF_023050955.1 Anaerobiospirillum sp. NML120511 | reverse complement strand
AAAGGCTCCCAGCCCTAAAGCTGTCAAGGAATACAAGGATAAGCTTACCCGTATGCTTGGATTTTGATATCCCTCTGTATCCGGCTATGTCAGGGGGGTGGGTCAAAACTTTTGAAATTTAGTACTAGCTTAATACGCCGTACCCGTCCAGCGCCCACACTCATCATGGCCTCCCGTCCAGCGCCTACACTCATCATGGCCGCCAGGACAACGTCAACACTTATCCGGCATTCCCTGCCAGAGCATCGTCAGAACCTGAACTAAAGCCAGCACCAGAACAAAGGCAAGCGCCAGACCGTGAATAGTCCCAGGACAAGTGCTCTAACCTATGCCAATCCTGTTCGGGAAATAACTACAGTTAACCTGAGGGGATCCTGCAGCCCTCCTGAGCGAAGCCATTCCACGCACGTCGCTCATAATCAATCCAACATCTCATCTCTGCAGGCATGACCTCAATCGTAAAGCTGCAACATCATTTAGCGCTCGTGCAGTTATGCGAGCCTTATGCGTCAAGCAATGTCCTCAATGCCAGCCCCAATCTCTCCAGCCCAGCAGAAACAGCAAACTAAGCATTCAGTAAGGGCTGATTTTTATAACAGCGACTAATGGCTGTCCTCGTCTACCTTCTGATAATTAAGAGTGTGACAGCGCGCTGTAAGATACATCCATTTACGAACGTAATTCTTTTATAAAGTGCTTACTGGACATTGCAAAAGAACACAGTCCTAGAGGCAGCGCGGTGGCGGAACCTGATGCTACCTTATGGCCCCCTGTGGCACCTGATGCTCGTCGATGGCAGCTTATAGCGCCTGGTGTACCCTGTGGCACCAGATGACACCTTATGGCACCCTGTGGCACCCGATGACACGAGATGGCACCTCATGGTAGCTGGTGACACCCTATGACACCTTATGGCACCTCAAGACAACTTGTGAGTGTTCATAATGCAGTGCAGCACAGAGCTCTATCACACGTTATGCAGGGCGCTACGTTAGCCTGCAGGAACTGTTACTCAGGTTACGCAGACCGCATATCTGCTCATATGAACGGAATACGGCAGCTGAGCTGCTGGTGTGGCTGCCGGACAATGGCTGACGGGGCAAGTGTGCTGTATCAGCTCTGCATCTCCTTGCTATTCAGTAGAGATGCAGACTGTTACGGTAATTAGAGAGTGTTCGGAGGCGGGAAGCGGCGCTGTTCTGCACTTTGGCAGGACGTACAGGCAAAGTACAGAAAGCTTTGAGGGTAAAGCCAGAGGGCGAATCCTTATGGAAAAGCTTGCGGGCAAAGAATGATGGCAATGGTTACGGGCAAACAATGATGGCAATGGTTGCGGGCAAAGAATGATGACAATGGTCGCGGGCAAAGAATGATGACAATGGTCGCGGGCAAAGAATAATTGCAATGGTTGCGGGCAAAGAATGATTGATAAGCTTGCGGGACAAGCATGTGGGCAAAGATTGATGGTACTTGCCGGATGGATATGTAGGCTTCCTTGACGGTCATCTGAATCTGCCAAAATAGTATACAAATGAGCCAAACATGGTTATGCCCATAGTGGGCCTACCGTAATCCATCGAGGTTCATATGATACACCCCTATGACAAGACCC
>NZ_JALKIK010000103.1:0-1644 GCF_023050955.1 Anaerobiospirillum sp. NML120511 | reverse complement strand
CTTTAATGATTCGTTTGAAGTGCAACTGTAACCAGTTGCCAGTATGTTGGCAAAACTCAAAGTTCTTAACTTAAAGAACCCACACAGATTGTCTGTACTTACTGATTTTCAAAGAACTCAAAAGCGCTGGGCTTTTGCAGCTTCACGCCTCAGTGCGTGACAGCGGAGACGTATTTTAATGATTTCCAACCCCACGTCAACAACTTTTTTAAAAAAATTTTGCCCAAACTTAGCATTTTACCGTCCCAGGGGAGTCGGAAACCGCAAAGATATGCCCTTTTGTGATACAAATCACAGCCTGAAAATTTTCTGAAAAATCTTCAGTTTTTCCCTCCCCAGGCACCATAAAATAGAAAATTCAGCCCCAGATTTTGCCAAAGCATTTCCATATACAGATCAGAAAATCACCCAGCCAGCCAGGACGCTCTCCAAAAAATTTGAATTCACACCTTAATTTTTTCCTGGCCACGACCACCCTAAGCCCAAAAATCTTCCCGCCACTGCACCAGCTCCTGCTCTCGCTTCCGCTCCTGCACCTGCTCACACCACTGCTCATGCCCCTGCGTATGCTCTTCCTCCTCCTGACAACAGTACAATTTATCCTGCCAGCATCCATCACAGCGCAAACAGAAGCTAAAGAGCCGCTCCATTACTGTTAAAAAATCAGGCTTTGCAAAGCGCTTTATGAAGCCAGTTGGGAAAAATACTCAACAAGGCAACAGCAACGGCAGTAGCCGTAGCTCCTGCCACTAAAGAGTGGTACGCAGCATAGTATATGCTCAAATCTGCATTGAGCAGCTGGAGCGCCAAGTCCTCATTAGTAATGCCAGGCTAATGAAAGTACCAGTAGAAGCTGCGCTCCAGTTTGCAGCCACCACTGCCTGACTCATCATATTCATGCAGCAGCATCGGCCGCCCTGTCTGCTCGATCAGATCTGCATTGAGCCATTCAGAGCAGAGTTACTTTTACCCTCTGCCGAAATGCAGAATGAAGGCAAGTCATACATTGCCAATGCCAGAGCATATGAATGAGAAGACAGTTATGCTGGTTATTAGTTGAATCGTGGTCGCGTGCAACTTACTTTGTCAGTTCAACCATACAGTACGCTACATAACCAGATGCAAAGCATTATGCTATCAGGCAGTTACAGCTTTACTGGAGCTGCGACAACAGATCAGCTGCATGCATGAGCGCAGCGCAGCGCAACTCAGTGTAGTACAGCACAGTGCAGCGCAACGCAACGCAATGCAACGCAACTCAGTGTAGTACAGTACTGCGCAGCACAATGCAGCTCAGCTGCACACAGCATTAGCAACTCGTGAACATTGATTATGGTGGCTGGGGGATATGCTTTACAGAAAGCAATGGAAAGTAATGGCGCTTACCGATGAAGGACGGGACTTAGCCGCTGCGGAGCTTTTGCGGCAGCTGCTGCTGCCGCCTTGCGGCTGCCAGGGACGGGCTGGACCGCAGGGCCAGACCGGCCCGGATGGGGAGGAATTTGTGGGATGTGCATATGCGACAAAGCCCGCTGAGTTTCTACTCAGCGGGCTTTGTCAGGAATAATTAAGCCTGGCGATGACCTACTCTCACACAATCGTACGTTGCACTACCATCGGCGTTACTGCATTTCACTTCTGTGT
>NZ_JALKIK010000102.1:0-1732 GCF_023050955.1 Anaerobiospirillum sp. NML120511 | reverse complement strand
TACGGCGAAATTATGAATGACATGGTTCAAAAATCAAAAAAATAGTTCATAAATACCTTGACAAATCAAAAATATTGATAATTTTCAGGCATAGAACTTGCTGAAATTGGCTTAAATAAGCTATTTGGAGCAAGGTCTTATGGAACTTACTGAGCAGAAAATTAACGAGATAAGAAACAGGTTCATTGAGGAAAAGAAGCTGGTTGAATCTAATGGTCATATTATGAGTCCTGCAGCTTTTGAAGCTCTCGTTAATGAGTATGAGTCATATCACGCAATCAGCAATGAGTTCGATGAAGATGACATGGATGATGCCATTCGAGAAGCTGAAGGGCTCCAGAACCTTAGCGAAAGAAGTGCTGATGCTGTTCTCATACGGTTAAGTATCTCTGTAGTAAAGGACTTTTTCACTGACCCAAGGGCTCAAGGTAAAGTTATTTATCCTATCTACGCTGTTGTTCTGGTCATACTCATTGCTCGTGCCCGTGGCATCAAGAAATCGGCTGAAATTGCTTGGTTTTATGCAAAGTACAACATAATACTTCAGGTACTTATACCTGGTCTGCCATCCCCGTCTAACCATATCAGTGCCAGTACGATTAACTGCATACGAGCTATGGTATCAGCAAAGGAGATGGAGGAGTTTTTTACTTGCTTCTTCGGCACAATGAAGCTCTCTTTAGGCGATCTCATCACTTACAACGATGAAAAATATAAACATGACCGTGAGGGACTTATGCCTACCTATGGCTTTGATGGTCAGGAGCTAAGGTCCTCGTTCAGAAAGGGCTCAAATTCGCGGGCTAAAAAAGGTGCAATAGCGGTTACGTTAATGAACTGCACTTCGAGAACAGCTTGTGCATTCATAAACACTCATGCTAAAAACCAGGAGCGTACTGCATTCATTGAAATGGCTGAGCAGGTAGACCTTAAAGAGAAGGTCATCATGTGCGATGCCCTCAACTCCGCCCAGGAGGTTACATCTTTAATCGTATCTAAGGGAGGCTTCTATCTGGCTCCCCTGAAGGATTGTCAGGGTAATAAGGAGTTAAAGGGCCATGTTGAGGCAATCTTTAACAGGAATCATGCTCGTGCTGAGACTTCTGAGTTTACGTTCAAAGATCACGGCAGAATCGAAAACTATTACATAGAGGTTCTTGAAGCAGCTCCTTATCTGGATAAAAGAATAAAGAACCCTCATCAAAACATATGCTCTCTTGTCAAATTTACAAAGCATTGCATAAATTCTGGCAGCTCAGAAACAAGGGTATATGTGAGCAACCTCGAATATGTGAGCGGCGAGACAATCAGGCAGGTTAGAGCTAATATCATCGACTATTGGATGATAGAAACTCACCATAACGTTATTGATACCTCGGTGCTTGCACAGGACAGCTTTCAAGCATGTAACCCTAATACACTTTCTATGGAGGTTGCGATAAATAAAGCGGTTTACAACATGTCTACGTGCCTCAGGAATGAGCTTAGTCTGTCAAAAGGCAAGTCCACTCCTGTCTCTTACAGCTTCACACTAAATCGCATGAGCAGCATGAGGGTTAGTAGATTGTTTGAGTACGTCATACGAAACTACTTTATGAACAACTACGAGCCAACAAAGGCATAAATAAGCCAATATTTGGCGAATACGCCTCAACGCCTAACACTGGTTATTTTAAAAGTCAATTAATTTCAATTATTTTTGAGAGGCATATCCTTCATCGGTTTGCCGTAC
>NZ_JALKIK010000101.1:0-1957 GCF_023050955.1 Anaerobiospirillum sp. NML120511 | reverse complement strand
GTCAGGGACAGGGGCAGAGGCTGGGGCAGGGGGTGAGTTGAGGCTGCGTGCTTGCACTGCGGGGCAGGTACTGCGGAGATGACAGTGCCGGGCTGACACTTTATTGGTACGTCTGTCGGTGCACGGGCCATTAGTGAGGGTACTCCGGGCCAGTGTTATGTTACAGGACGGTGCGGTGGTGCACGACAGGGAGCTTACGTGCTTACGTGCCTATGTGCACGTGGCAGTGGTGCACTGTTCAGGAAATGCCTTGTTTACGCTTTTTGGACCGGGCAGGGGCACTGTGCTTTGCGCATTGTGTGCCATGATTAAATATATCTGCACATCTTCAGAGAAGGGGCTGTTTTTGGTAGGATTCATAACTGTTTTTTGAGTTGTTCTGAGCATTGCCTGTCGTGCAGCAAATGGAAGGCAGACAGCTTTACCGGCTATGCCGGCAGTCTGTCTGTAATGGAAGCTGTGCTGTTGGCTGTGCCTGCGACCTGAACTTGTACCGGTTGAGTATCAAAGTGGTGAAAGGACTGAATCTCGCCGGAGTGGTCAAATCTTCTTTCAGAGGACTTACGTAGTTTTTATCATGCAACAAAAGGTTCTAATCTCTGAGTGTCCTGATGCTACAGGTTTAATTGCCAATGTAACCACCACCTGTTTTGAGTTTGGTCTGAACATTGTTCACCAGGATCAGTTCGCTTCAGTTGAGGACAATCGCTTTTTCATGCGTACTGTGCTCGAGGGCAACTTTGAAGACGGTATTGAGGAGAAGTTCTTAAGCCGTGTTAAGTCCCGTATGCCAATGAGTGCTGAAGTTCGTCTTAAGGACAAGTCCATCAAGCCACGCATTGTCATTCTGGTTACCAAGGAGTCTCACTGCCTTGGTGATCTGCTGATGAGAAGCTATTCAGATTCACTCAATGCCGAAATTGTCATGGTTGCAGGTAACTACCCTGACCTTGGCGACCTGGTTTCCAAGTTTAACATTCCTTTCCACGTAGTCTCTCATGAGGGCCTGACCCGCGAAGAGCATGATCAGCGCATGATGGATCTCATCGACCAGTACAATCCAGACTACATTATCCTGGCCAAATACATGCGTATTCTTACCCCACGCATGGTTGCCCACTACCGTCCTGGCACTCTTATCAACATTCACCACTCCTTCCTGCCAGCCTTTATCGGCGCCAAGCCATATCAGCAGGCCTTTGACCGTGGCGTAAAGATCATTGGTGCCACTGCCCACTTCGTTACCGACAATCTGGATGAAGGTCCAATTATCGAGCAGGACGTTATCAAGGTCACTCACCGCTACGAGGCCGCTCAGATGGCCAAGGCCGGCCGTGACGTAGAGCGTATGGTTCTGGCACGCGCTCTGGGCAAGGTCTTTAACAACAAGGTCTTTATCCACGGCAACAAGACCATTGTGTTCTAATCTTCACTTGTAGATGCCACAGGCCTTATAACCTGCTGTGACAGCACATAAACAAAGCCCCTGACAGAACGACTCTGTCAGGGGCTTTGCTCTCTTTATACGTTAATTTTGCGTAGATCAGTGAAGCCTGTTCTTAAATGTGGTTAACTAAACAGGAATATTTTCCACGAAAAAATGACAATATCCTCAGACTGGAGGATGCATGAACAGGTACCTGTTATGAGGGCAGATGCCACGTAACAACTCATGAGTTAGATTCGTACTGGACCTGTTAAGTTGAACGTAGTCTCTCAACATCGACGGTGTCATTATCAACAGCATCAGCCAAAACAGAAGGACGTCCGCGAGGTCTTTTATCCGCCTCCAGTGCTGCCCGTTCCTCAGGAGTCCTGTTACGACTGCCCGGTGGCCTTCCAGGACGTCTTTTCATGGCAGCAGCAAGAGCCTGCTCTCTTTCTATTGTGCTCTTGTTTCTGCTGCCTGCTGGACGTCCACGTCCACGCTTAACTGATTCCTTTGCAAGCTCAGCCT
>NZ_JALKIK010000100.1:0-1972 GCF_023050955.1 Anaerobiospirillum sp. NML120511 | reverse complement strand
AATAAAACTTTCCCACAATTATGTACTAAATAAATAGATATCCGTCAATGACAAATATTGATGTGCATAAGACTCTTACTAGTTTTGCGATAAATAAGCGGAATAAGACAAAAACAAATTTAAATAATATTAGACATAACTATTAACAAATATTATTTATATAGTTCACAGGATATCTGAACTAAGGTTATAATACAGTCTGGAATTTATGTTAACTTTATCTTCGAGAGTTTATGGTACCAGACGATATTAAGAGTGTCGATAGGCCTAAAAACACCGTAGTTGTCGATACTGGCAGCTCCGGCGGCAGACGCTACGCTGTAAGGGAGAGAGCTGGTTATAAAATGACCGCCGGCAACAACCCTGGGCCTCGCAATGGCAAGATTATCGGGTACATCTGTAGTGGCAGATTTATCCCAAAGTCCGAGTTCATTAACGATGTCTCGAAGAACACCAGTGAGAGACTTCAGTACGGTGCTGCTGCTTTTGTTCATGCTACCTGTGCTGATATTTACTCAGATCTTCTGGAGTGTTTTACCGTTGAGGATGCAAATCGTATTTTCACCATAGCATCTCTCAGGGTAACCAACCCTGGTATAGCATGTAATCGCTATGCTTCTAAGGCCAGAATGAGCTTCATAAGCAAGCTTTACCCATGCATTGGGCTTTCTAAGAACAGCATAACTCAGCTTCTTGAGAACCTGGGCAAAGCGCCAACAAGGTTAAAGGATTTCTATGCTTTAAGACTGAACAAAGTTGCAGAATCAAGCAACCTTATGATTGATGGTGTCCTCAAGCAAGATACCGGTGATAACACCCTTTCCATGCCATCAGCTAAAACTCATCTCAAAGGTCATAAGGAGATCTCTGTTATATATGCATACGACCATGACATGTCAGAGGTTGTCTGCGCAAAGGCGTATCAGGGAAATATGCTTGATGCTAAAGCCTTTCGAGATTTCATTCTTGATAACAAGATTGAAAGAGGCACAATCGTATGTGATAAGGGATTCAATGTAAGCAAGATTTCTGATCTTCTGGAACAGTACCCTGATCTTCACTACATTGCTCCGATTAAGCGGAATGACAAGCGCATTTTCGAGCACAATATGCTGGCTTGTGACAGTACTGCCATACTCAACAACGGTCATATGGTCATGTACAAGAAGCTTAAATTGGCTGATGGTACATTTATGTACACCGTAAGAGATGTAACAAGAGGAGAAGCCGAAAAGCACGCAATCTTACACCGCATCAATGACGATACAGCCTCGCTGGATGGTGATAAGTTCCTGGAAAGTATGTGGATTCATGGAACGATTACATTTCTCTCAGACAGGGATCTTGATCCATTAGATGTACTTGAGTATTACAGTAACAGATGGCTTCTTGAAATCGTATTTGATCACTACAAAAACACCCTTGATCTGGACATTACCAGGGTTCAATCAAAGCAGGCTGTTATTGGCAATGAGTTTATAAACTTTATTGCTACGCTGATGCTTTGCAAGATCATTACCCCCATCAAGAAGCTTGAGAAAGACGGAGAATTAACACGTCTTTCAATCAGAACCAGACTGGAAGATCTCAGGGACATTGACCGTAATGTTGATGCACCTTTTCGCGGTCACATTGACGATGGCTGCTGGAATCTTCCAGCCAGAGACAGTGCATTTGAGCTACTTGTTAAGCTGGGTCTTGCTGATGCTTCACAAAGTTATTTAGAGAGTATATCTTCTAAAAAAAGAAGGTCTCCAAAGTCCAAAACAAGGGCAGCTGACAAGCCTGATGATTATGGATGTAATGAGACAGGAACGGAGCTTAAGCCGCTTAAACGAGGCCCTGGCAGACCTAAAGGAAGTAAAAACAAAAAGACGCTACTACAAGAGGCGTCTTTTGTTGGACCAATGCCTAAGAAAAGAGGTCGTGGTCGACCTGCTGGCAGTAGAAACAGGAAGCTTGTTGAGTTTGA
>NZ_JALKIK010000099.1:0-2025 GCF_023050955.1 Anaerobiospirillum sp. NML120511 | reverse complement strand
TCATGATTATCACACCACCGTACGTACGGGTCCGTATACGGCGGTTTCAACCATTGTTACCGCCCAGTTTTGCTTCGTATTGGGCGTTAAGCATATTCAGGTTAAGCCATCCCATATCCTGTATCTTGGCGTTTGACAGTGCTGAATGAATTTGCTTTGTCTTGGCCATATTCCAGTAGGAGTTTGAAGAGTAGGCGTATTGGCCAAGCTCTGGGGATCGGCTGTTAAGCTTATGGAATTCCTCCATTCGCTTTCGCGGCTTCTTCCATTGCTTCCAGTACATCTGCCTTATTCTTCTGCGGATCCAGCTGTCGACCTGGTTCATCCAGCTTAAAGGTATTGCTCCTTTAAAATAGTTGAACCAGCCTCTCAGCTTGTTGTTGAAACGCTTCTGTACTTTCTCGAACCCACCAGGGCATCTCCGGTCCAGAGTTTCCTTGATTTCCTGGATAAACTTCATCCTCTTCTTTTCGTGAACTTTCACATAGACAGTGCATTTCGGCGCTATCTTGCGGATGAGTTTGGGAACCCTCCTGGTAAGGGTGAAACCAAGGAACTGAGTACCTTGTGTGCACTTCAGGATCTTTGTTTTCTCCATGTTTACCTTGAGGAACAATTTCCCCTCCAGAAACCTGGTCACTCTGTTGAGGGTCCTCTGAGCTGCCTCCTTGCTTTTGCAGAAGATCATCATGTCGTCAGCGTATCTGACAAATTTGATTCCTGTCTTATCCATCATCTGATCACATTCGTTCAGGATGATGTTTGCCAGGACCGGGCTCATTGGGCCGCCTTGTGGGGTGCCTATGGTGGTTTTCGGTGTTACATATCCGTTCTCGAATACAGGCGCGCGCATGAATCTGTGAATCAGAGATATTACTCTTCCGTCTTTTATGTCTGTTGACATGACTTGGAGCAATTTGCTGTGATTTACAGTATCAAAGAACTTGCTCAGGTCCAGGTCAATGATCCATTCATGCCCCTCGTTGGCGTATTTGATCGCCCTCTTAATGGCGTCTCTGCATCCTCTACCTGGTCTGTATCCGAAACTGTTGTCTGAGAACTTGCTTTCGTAAAAGTTTGACAGTACGTTAGCTATTGCCTGTTGTACTACTCTATCTTCTACTGTTGGTATTCCCAGAGGTCTCATATCTCCGTTTGCTTTTGGGATGTAAACTCTCTTTACAGGCTGCGGCCTGTATTTACCGTCCTCAATCTTCTTGATCAGGTCGTCATATCCCTGGACAGCTCTTCTCGCAGCGTATTCTTCGACACTTAAGCCATCTATGCCTGGGGCACCTTTATTACTCGTTACCCTGCGACAAGCTTTGTTCAGGTTGTATGCGTCAGTCACCTGATCCAGCGTGACTTCGATGTTGCTGAAGATACTCAGTCCTGTATATCCTGTATGTTTCGTAGATTTCATGCTATTGAAAACTCCGTGTCATCTTGTTTACGGCATCTCAGGTCTAATCCCTCGCACACTTTTCGCGTTCCGCGCTACTTCGCATGTTCTCTCAGGATAGTGGTCTTCCAGGGCAGATGGGTGTAGATGTTTATCTATGCTCCTCTCCCTTTCGTGACCTCTTATTTCTAGACCATAGCCGTCAGGTTCTAAGATCTTTCTCTTCTGGTTGATTTGGTCCTTCCTGCCTCCTGACGTTTGGCAGTACTATGACCTCTGCTGACTTCTTGCCATTCGTTGTTACTACGGGTTTCTTCCCGCTGGCAAGACCTCCTCGGGTAAGGGCATTATCTTCCACCTCATATAACCGCTTGCTTTACGTCTCGGGCTCCGTCTAGTTATTGGACTTCGTCATAACTTGGAGACTCGTCCGCCCTGCACGCCTTGTAGCAAGTTTCTGTTCGTCGGTCCAAGGTTTTGCACTGTGTGAGCTGTATAGCTCACAACCAGCTTCTTTCAGCACAGGTGTCACCACACTGTACCTTGCTTTCAGCTAACGCTTCCCACTAGCGGGTGCGTAAGGGACTTTAACCCTCAAGATAATGCTCATGCCGAGCACACAA
>NZ_JALKIK010000098.1:0-2058 GCF_023050955.1 Anaerobiospirillum sp. NML120511 | reverse complement strand
ATGTTAAAAACTTGGAGGGATAAAATAGTGTAGTTTTTTGAGGAGGGATTCTAAGCCCGCTGTACACATGGTATCAGTGGCCAAAGAATATCGATGAGATGCCGTTTTTGTAATGAGAGTTGCCCATTTATGAGCTGGGCAACACTTACTAAAAAAAGGATCTCTATTATATGCCTAAACCTCAGAAAACTAACCGTCAATCTCAACTCCGAGCCCAAAGAAAAGCAAAGCGACATGCTGCCCGGTATACGGGCAGACAGGGACAGCCGCAGCAACATGGGAGCGGATCCTTATCACCGACATTCCTCCTCTCTACATATGGACCTGTTCCAGAGTTCTCCAGATTTTTCTCCTGTGACTATGTACAGAAGCTTCTGCTTGAGAATGGGTATATCAACAAGGACTATCGTAAATCACTGTGGCAGACCATGGGGCTGTTCATTTTATCTCTCGTACTTACTGCTCTGACTGGTCACGCATCGTTAGCACACGCTCAATACGAGTATCAGTGCCTGTGTGCAAGTGCAAAGGTAAAGCATGCATCAGCAAGGACAGTTGAGCGCAGCGTCACGCAGGGGCGAGCATTTGCAGGAGCAATGAGGGATCTGGCCAATGCATTTATCAGGACTTACAGGAAACATATTGATGCTCTCGATTTTTTGTCCGTTGGCTCAGCGATTACATTTCATCTTAAGCAACTCGGAAATATCGACAAAATACGGCTTAGTGACGGCAGTGAGTACAGGCTTGCACGTGAAGTCAATGAAGGTGACTGTAAAGGAAAAATTACCGCTGGACGAAAAATTCATGCCTCCATGGATCTCAATGCTAACTCCATGGACGTATTCAGCATTGGGGCTGCTACCTCTAATGAGAGACATGCATTCATACTAAACACTGAAGAGGATAGCAAAGACCATACAGGATGCACGCTTGATCTTCTTGATGCAGCCTATGACTGTGACCAGGTTAAGAGCGCCATCAACGACCGTGGTGACAAGTACATTATGAAAGCAAAGTTCACTTCGAACCCTTTGGTTGTACGTATAGCCAGGTATGATACAGTTTGTGAACAAGATAAGCTCTATAAAATAGGAAGTAAAGTTTCTGTCAAGGATCTGGATAAGCCAGTACGCCTGAAGAATCTCATAAAAGACAACGAAGTCGTGCCCTATGAGCTTGTCAACAACAAGATCAAAGGCTATTGCTATGACCTGCTTTTAACCGACGGTACCAGGCTGATACTGATATACAACCCAAATAACAAAAGCTGTAAGAAAGGTAGCAAAGCCAGTAGCTGGGTCTTTTTTGATACCAATCTTTCAGACGTATTCGACATAGAAGCTGTTGCAAGTCTGTACAGGCTTAGATGGCAGATAGAGCTCATGTTTCTTTCACATAAGAGTCTCGGCTCTATTGAAAGCGCTCCTGACTCAAACAGACACATGGGCGATGCTTTCGTGTGTGCAGCTATTATCGCTCACGTGCTAAAGCTGTATATAGCCTACGAAGCAACTAATGAGTCCCTGGTTATGAAGCATATGCAACATGCCATCATGAACGTAGATGACGAAGCAGAGTCTAATGGCATATCAGCCAATTTATTGCCAGTTTCAATGCAGAAAGCGGCATCTCTTCTCGGCATACATGTTTATAGCTGGCTTCAGCAATCTCTTAATGCACGCAGTCTGGTCTCGGAGAAGGTCATCTTTGAGCAAACCAGCAATATCAGTCGAATAGTTGCATCAGCTGTACAATATAGCCGGGTATCAGCCAGCGCAATGGCATCAGGCAAGTCGATATTTGCCACCATTGAGGTTGTTAAGCGCTGTGCAAAGCAAGAGGATACTGGATGATCCAGACTTCTCCTCATACTTTCATGTAGCTCTATATACCGGCTGTATGGTACGGTAGGGAAGCCCATGCCCGTATGGCATCATACGGTACTCTAGTGTTAGATAAACATATATGTCTAAATATGTATTGTTGATGTCCCAAGCATCTTACAGGCAAAAATGTGATGTCTATCACCTGTAGTAGGATAAGATAGTATATTTT
>NZ_JALKIK010000097.1:0-2191 GCF_023050955.1 Anaerobiospirillum sp. NML120511 | reverse complement strand
CATGTAGACCGACAATTCGGTCCTTAAGAAAAAACAGCACATAATTCTGCTGTCATCGATTAATTTGAATTGGAATAAAACTACACTATATTATCCTTTGCAGGTGATCGAGTTCACACTTTATGCTTGAATGTGCAAGACAGACCATAACAATCATCGATACATTTATATCAACACAATAGAACATTGAACTCGGATAAATCCAAGGCGTAGAGGGCCTAACCGTGGCAACACCTCAGTTATGATCATTCAGTTGATAAAGCTAGGCAAGATGCTGCATTAGCCTGTATCGGCATGGCCAATACATTGGTCCAGCACCTTCATGGTTGCGAAAATCGACTTGCCAGAGGCCATGATATCTGCGGATACTCGGCTATAGCACACGGCAGAAGCAACGGCCTCACTGATGGCTTCTGTTTGCTGATATATAGTTTTCTCTGTAACCATATCAGCCCTGTTAAGAACACACAGGAGCCAGATATAAACTGGACATCCGAGATGGGCAGCTGCTTTCTGCATCGACACTTTCATAATGTCTGCTCTTTCACCTGTTGGGGATGATTCGCTGCATGACTCGGAGAAGACCTCTTTATGCGCCGTCCTGATAAGGTGGTCATTAGTGGATTTGTAGGCCATATAAAGCTTGAGCAAGTGAGCGATCATGGTCGCATAAACAAAGATATCGCCAGTGTGCCTGTTTGAGTCGGGACCGCTGCCGATTGCGCCAAGACTCTTGTGCGAAAGAAACATGATTTCAATCTGCCACCTCAGTCGGTAAAGACTGGCAACAGCCAGAAGGTCGAAAACATCGGAAAGACTGGTATCAAGGAAGCCCCAGCAGCTTGCGCTGTTACTGGTCTTGAACCCCTTGTTATTAGGGTTGTATATCAAGATAAGTCTGAAACCATCTGATAACAGCAGGTCGTAGCAATAGCCAACAATAATGCCATTGATAACCTCATAAGGAACCACTTTCCTGATCTTTAGCAGTTCCTTAAGTTTGGTAGGAGATGTAAGGTCTACATCTGAACCGCCTGGTACTATTTTGTAGTTACCCATGGAGTCGGCGCGGGCTTCGTACCTGGTGATTTTCACAACCAAAGGATTTGAGCTGTTTTTTCCCTTGATGATAAACTTGTCGCCTCGGTCATTGATGCTCCGTTTTACCTTGTCACAGTTATAGCCGGCATCCAGAAGATCAAGAGTACAGCCTCCCTGCTGTGACTCAGTGTTAGCTACAAAAGCTTCACGCTCATTGGAAGTAGCTCCGCCAATACTTAAGAGGTCGAAGGAGTTGGATTCAAGGCTCATTGATGCATGAATTTTGCGTCCAGCAGCTACAGTACCTTTGCAGTCACCTTCATTGACCTCACGTGCAATCCTGAACTCACATCCATCATTGAGTCGTATTTTGTCGATATTTCCCAGTTTCTTAACCACCTGAGAAATAGCTTCGCCAATGGTTATGCCATCGAGATCATCGACCAACTTTTTATAGACATTGATGAATTTATTGGTCAGAACTTCCATAGCAGCTGAAATTGACTCTGCTTGCTCCATACTGCGTTCTACAGTTCGCTGGGACGCAGGTCTTACTCCTGCCATGGCACATACATTTTGATATTCAAAGTACATATGCGCAATGGAGGCGCGGCCTGCCAGCGCTGCAAACACTAGAGAAAGTATAAAGAATGACATGGTCTGCCATAATGACTTACGGTACTCCTTAGGCTCGTAACCGTTTTCATAGAGAAGCTTTTGGATTAGCTCAGAGGCAAAAAGGCGGGTAATCTCAGGCACTTTCCCATATAAGGAGTAGATATTTGCTGCGTTTAACAACATACATCCGCTCGGAATGAAATGTCTGTGACATTCAGCACGGCGAGAAGCTCGTTTCCGTGCTCTTTTCTGGGGGCTAAGTTTATTTTTATGGTGCTTGTTCTTGGATTTTGACATATAATGTAGGCCTTTTTTTTTGTTTGTGTTGCCCAAGCCTTTAAGACGGGCAACTCTTAATATAAATCGGCCTTTCAATGTCAATCTTTAGCCAATGCTCATCAGCAGCTGGCTGCAAAGATCCCTGCCTATAAAACTACACTATTTTATCCTCCCTCAATTTCTTATATAAATTTAAATCTATGGCATTGATGGTTTGTTTTTAAACAGACTAATCAAATTGTCGGTCTACATG
>NZ_JALKIK010000096.1:0-2232 GCF_023050955.1 Anaerobiospirillum sp. NML120511 | reverse complement strand
GCCTCAAGCAGCTGATTAATAGAATCTTTGTTTAAAGTGACCTGAATCTGGTTTGCCATAAGGTTCCTCCGTTCAGGTCATTATACTTAAGAAATACAAATCATTTTAATTACCTACAGTTCCTTAACAGGCAAAAATAAAGGCGTCCCGGGACGCCATCATAAGGACATGACTGCCTCTGGCAGCATGCCGCACACTTACGCCTCAGGTCCTCACAAAAGACCTGGACGTGCCAAAATCAGGAATACCGTCCTTTAAGACAGCTCCTGCCTGTTTAATCTGTAACCCATTGTCAGGGTCTGACAGCACCACCATGCACCGGGACACAGTCCAGGGCACAGGGTTATACTTGGTGCCATTACTGACCGTCCCCGTAACAGTCCGTCAGGCAGCATGAGCTGCCGGGCAACAGTTGCAGGAGCGGGCGCTGTTAAGGCCATCAGATAAGCATACCGGCTTTATGGGCTGCACTGTGACACAGGTCTAAGCACAGGCCCGTCGACCTCACAGTCAGGTCAGGGCCATTAAGTTAAGGCATCAAGTTGCAAAAAAATATCACTGTTATTTTAGGGCAAAAGCCCCTCAAGGTGCCGCCCTTTTTTTGGATTTATTTCCTTAAAACTTATTGACATGCCGCTGAGGGCCGCCGTTATGGCCGCTGTGACCTCTGATTTTTACAGGATGGAACATGTACTCACTGGATATCTTCTGCGATGTCATCGACAACTATGGCGATGCCGGCGTATGCCTGCACCTTGCCCGCACCTTAAGCTCCTCCTGTAAGGTGCGTCTGTTCTGCAACAACATGCAGGTGCTTGGCACTCTGGTTACCGACTCTGATCGTGACAGCTCCACCCTGAGCCTTGTCAGCTGGGAAAATACCCCTCAAAGCTATGATCCGGCCGATGCCGTCATAAGTGCCTTTAACTGCCGCTTTGACAGCACAGTGCTCAGCGCTCTGCAGAAGCACCGCTCCAGCCTGATTATCAATCTTGACTATCTCAGTGCCGAAAGCTGGGTCGAAGACTGCCACAAAATCCCGTCCTTTGTTGACGGCCTTGAGGTCTATTACTACTTCCCGGGCTTTACCGCCCGCACCGGCGGCCTCAATATTGACAGCACCTTCAGAGCTCAGTGCCTGCAGCGCCTGCAAAACGCACCACTGACCAGCAGCAGCTCGCCATGCCCATCCCAGTCCGGGCAGCAGCTGCAGCCTCCGCAGCTCAGGCAGCAGATGCAGCAGCCGCAGTCCCAGGCTGCGCTCTGGCCGTCGGACGCAAATGAGATCGCCCGCACCATTACCCTCTTTGGCTATGAAAACGATGCTGTGGGAGCTTTTATCGATGCCTGCGGCCGCAGCCGCCGTCGCACTGAGATAACTGTCTTTGCCGGCCTTGCTCAGGACAATCTCAGACGACTGTACGGACAGAACTTTGCCCCTGGAACCATCACAGCTGTTAACGACAGGGTCAGCATAACCTGCTCACCTATGGTTACTCACGAGCACTATGACCAGATCCTGCTCAACCACGACTTTAATCTGGTCCGAGGCGAGGACAGCATAGTGCGCGCCATGCATACGGGCATACCATTTCTGTGGCATATCTACCCTCAGGATGAACAGGCCCATATCACCAAGCTAAAATCCTTCCTTGAGCGCATGGAGCAGATAAACCTTGAGATTGCCGGTACTTTTTCCCACAGGGACACCAGACCAGGCGAGCTCCATTCAGCTCAGAGTACAGGCTGTCCTGACAGTCCCCTTGAGCACAGCCCTGCCTGCGCCATGAACAGATCAGCCTTTGTATCCGTCAGCAAAGAGGAGGTGCGCAAGGGCATGGAGCTGATAAGCTCAACCATGCTGGCCTACAATGGTGGCGCCCCATGGGATGACAGTTTTGACCTGGACGGCTTTATTGCCTGCACAGCTCCTCTTTACCATAACTTTGCGCTTTACCTGTGCTCACAGCGCAGCCTTACCGAAACACTGATGGACTTCATTAACGAAAAACTGGCCAGCAGATAATACGTGGCCTGACCTGTACGCCCTGCATTCAAAAAGGCTGTATTTATGCCTTTTGTATGAGTTTCCCACAAGCTCCATAGCCCCTTAAAATGGCTGCACCTGGCATCCAACTGTGCTGCGTACTTTGACCGGCCGGACAGCGGGCCTTATGTAAGGTCAGCAGCTCCCGGGGCGGGTGGCGGCGGGGCTGATGAGCGGGACATGCG
>NZ_JALKIK010000095.1:0-2441 GCF_023050955.1 Anaerobiospirillum sp. NML120511 | reverse complement strand
GGGACTCTGTATCGTTATCAGTACCCGATGCTGCAGCGGCTTCGGACTCTGTTTCAGCAGCTGCCAGGGACTCTGTATCGTTATCAGTACCCGATGCTGCAGCGGCTTCGGACTCTGTTTCAGCAGCAGCCGAGAGGCCGGAGGCAGCAGCTGCAAGATCATCGGACTCACTCGATTCAGAATCAGACTTAATAGTCTCCTCCTGATTAAACTTGTTCATAAGCTCAAGATCTTGCTGTGATTGCTTTTCAAGTATCGGCTTAACAAAAAGGTCATGATAAATCTCACGATCCTGCTCCTCATACTTGGCAACCATATCATTCATAAGGGCTTCGACATCTATGTCATTTTTGGAGGTATCAGAGCCCCCACCAAGACCAAACTTCTTAATAAATTCGTTTACATCATGAACCGGTATCTCAGGGGCTTCCCAGTTAATTCTTTCAGTAAATACCGGATCTTCAAAGTACTTGATCTTGTCGCAGAGGATTGGCTTGCAATTCTCCATTGAAACAATCTCACGCCACTGACCGAGCTCCTTAATTTCCTGCGGGAGCATAAGTGCTCTTTTCTGTTCACTCTCGCTTACAGAGCGTGATCCGTTACCGCCAATACCACTGTATGAATGTGATTTGTTCTTACTGATAAATGTCTCATAGCCAAGCATCTCTGAGTACTCGTTAGCATCAGACTGAACAACAGGCGAAGGTGCGTACATAATCATGAGAGCATGGTTAGCCATTAAAGTAATGGCTCCAGACTTTCCATACTTATCTTCCAGCTGAGACTTGTTCTGGATAATGGTAAGTACGCGCATGTTATAACCGGCCTGGTATGAAATTGCCTGTTGAATCATGTTGACCTTACCTATAGCGGTAAACTCATCCATGATCATAAGGCACTGGTACTTCAGGCTTTTGTCCTGCTGCGGCAGGACACGGGTGTTAAGGTTAAGCAGCTGGTCAAAGAAAAGGTTAATTAAAACTGCAGCATCCTTTAATTTGTCAGGGGTAACGCCAAGATAAATTGACATGCGTTTTCTTCTGACATCTCTCAGGTCAAAATCATTAGCTGATGTTGCCTGGTCCACTCTCGGATTCTGGAAAATAAGCAAAGGTGTATTAAAGGTTGCAACAATGCTGGACAGAGTGTTCTCAGAATTGCCAAGAATACGGCCCAGAGAGTCCCTGCAGCCTGATGAATAGCTAAATCCCTTTTCTTTAGCAGCAGCAAGCATGCCCTCAATGTGCTCCTTAAATGGCTTTCCCTTTCCGCTTGCCTGCCTGAGGATCTCGCCAATGGTATTTGGGAGATCTGGCGTCTCCAATACCAGAAGGCACAGTCCTCGGAATAGGTCCTTGGCCTGCTCGTTCCAGAACTTGTCTTTCTCATCACCTCCTGAGTAGAAGGCTGCAGCAATAGCATCAATATCGCCCATTCGTGAAGCAGGGTCATCGCTGATATAGGCAAGAGGGTTATACCTGTGAGTTCTTCCGTTGGTATCAAACGGGGAGAACAGGTAGACCTCCTGTCCATGTTTTGCTCTGTATCCGGCTGTAATATCAAAGTTTTCCAGCTTAATATCGAGCACTACCAGGCTGTCTGAGTAATTAAGGCAATTAGGAATTACAACACCAACACCCTTGCCAGATCGTGTAGGAGCAGCGAGCATTACGAACTGGAAGCCGCCATAGGTTAGATAATGGTTCTGAAATTTACCTACCAGGATGGTCTTTTCAAGACCCTTAGGAGGGTCGATAAGGCCCGCCTGCCTGACCTCGGCCAGTGTTGCAAACCTGGCGTCACCGTGAAGTGTCTTTTTCTTCTGATTTGTAAACACAATTACTCCTCCGGCTATAAGGGCAATGATATAAGGAGCAAAAGCACATATTTGTACAGATACTCTTAAGAACTTATGAGGATGGTTTTTATAAACAGCAAAATAGTCCCAGATTGTCATCAGGCCGACATAATTAAGGGGCATTTTATTGAGTTTAAAAAACAGGAGTCCAGATCCGTAAGTCAAGCCTGCCCATAGTAACGCAGCAGCTGCCACAATAAAGACAGCCTGGCCAGCTTTCTTTTTATTCATGTCACTCTCCAGTTATCTTTCCCTGGACTTTGAAGAATTATCAGGTTCTTTAAGCATATCGACTAACCTTACAGGTTGAAGGTCGAAATGCTCATATAAATCCAAGCTGCTTTTTGCAGCTGTACTGAGGTCTTCTCTTAAATTGTTACTGTTATTAACAGTATCAGTGACCTTGTCCTTATTTTCAGCAATGGCTGCAACACGTGTCTGTACCAGGCTGTCCGACGCGTGTCAACGATATTTCGTAACGTTTTGAAATAAAACCGCCCGCAAACATGTTTAACTTTAGTCTCCAATCAAATGTCCGGCAGCAAACATTTGATTGTGGGCTTCAGTTTCAAAACACTGT
>NZ_JALKIK010000094.1:0-2632 GCF_023050955.1 Anaerobiospirillum sp. NML120511 | reverse complement strand
GAAGAAGCGGTTTGAGCATATTGTTGAGCGATGCAAAGCTGGTCTGCGTCTGAACAATTCAGGCTTCTGCTACTTCTATACAATTGGACTGTACCTGTTCAGGCTTACATCTGAAAAGGCTCCCAGCTCTAAAGCTGTCAAGGAATACAAGGATAAGCTTACACGTATGCTGGGATTTTGATATCCCCCTGTATCCGGCTATGTCAGGGGGTGGGTCAAAACTTTTGAAATTTAGTACTAGGGCAGGGCATGAAAAAGCCCGTAGCGGGCTGCTACGGGCGTCTGACGCGGTGGAAAGGGGGAGGGGATGTTGTCTACATGGCTCTGCTGTAGTGAGTGGGTTGCGCTCCGGCAGCGGTCCTGATCAATCGTCACCCTTTCTCGGTCCTTCAACGTTCCTGACAACGAGCCTCCTTTTCGCCAATCCATCGACAATCACCGCGAGTCCCTGCTCGAACGCTGCGTCCGGACCGGCTTCGTCGAAGGCGTCTATCGCGGCCCGCAACAGCGGCGAGAGCGGAGCCTGTTCAACGGTGCCGCCGCGCTCGCCGGCATCGCTGTCGCCGGCCTGCTCCTCAAGCACGGCCCCAACAGTGAAGTAGCTGATTGTCATCAGCGCATTGACGGCGTCCCCGGCCGAAAAACCCGCCTCGCAGAGGAAGCGAAGCTGCGCGTCGGCCGTTTCCATCTGCGGTGCGCCCGGTCGCGTGCCGGCATGGATGCGCGCGCCATCGCGGTAGGCGAGCAGCGCCTGCCTGAAGCTGCGGGCATTCCCGATCAGAAATGAGCGCCAGTCGTCGTCGGCTCTCGGCACCGAATGCGTATGATTCTCCGCCAGCATGGCTTCGGCCAGTGCGTCGAGCAGCGCCCGCTTGTTCCTGAAGTGCCAGTAAAGCGCCGGCTGCTGAACCCCCAACCGTTCCGCCAGTTTGCGTGTCGTCAGACCGTCTACGCCGACCTCGTTCAACAGGTCCAGGGCGGCACGGATCACTGTATTCGGCTGCAACTTTGTCATGCTTGACACTTTATCACTGATAAACATAATATGTCCACCAACTTATCAGTGATAAAGAATCCGCGCGTTCAATCGGACCAGCGGAGGCTGGTCCGGAGGCCAGACGTGAAACCCAACAGACCCCTGATCGTAATTCTGAGCACTGTCGCGCTCGACGCTGTCGGCATCGGCCTGATTATGCCGGTGCTGCCGGGCCTCCTGCGCGATCTGGTTCACTCGAACGACGTCACCGCCCACTATGGCATTCTGCTGGCGCTGTATGCGTTGATGCAATTTGCCTGCGCACCTGTGCTGGGCGCGCTGTCGGATCGTTTCGGGCGGCGGCCGGTCTTGCTCGTCTCGCTGGCCGGCGCTGCTGTCGACTACGCCATCATGGCGACGGCGCCTTTCCTTTGGGTTCTCTATATCGGGCGGATCGTGGCCGGCATCACCGGGGCGACTGGGGCGGTAGCCGGCGCTTATATTGCCGATATCACTGATGGCGATGAGCGCGCGCGGCACTTCGGCTTCATGAGCGCCTGTTTCGGGTTCGGGATGGTCGCGGGACCTGTGCTCGGTGGGCTGATGGGCGGTTTCTCCCCCCACGCTCCGTTCTTCGCCGCGGCAGCCTTGAACGGCCTCAATTTCCTGACGGGCTGTTTCCTTTTGCCGGAGTCGCACAAAGGCGAACGCCGGCCGTTACGCCGGGAGGCTCTCAACCCGCTCGCTTCGTTCCGGTGGGCCCGGGGCATGACCGTCGTCGCCGCCCTGATGGCGGTCTTCTTCATCATGCAACTTGTCGGACAGGTGCCGGCCGCGCTTTGGGTCATTTTCGGCGAGGATCGCTTTCACTGGGACGCGACCACGATCGGCATTTCGCTTGCCGCATTTGGCATTCTGCATTCACTCGCCCAGGCAATGATCACCGGCCCTGTAGCCGCCCGGCTCGGCGAAAGGCGGGCACTCATGCTCGGAATGATTGCCGACGGCACAGGCTACATCCTGCTTGCCTTCGCGACACGGGGATGGATGGCGTTCCCGATCATGGTCCTGCTTGCTTCGGGTGGCATCGGAATGCCGGCGCTGCAAGCAATGTTGTCCAGGCAGGTGGATGAGGAACGTCAGGGGCAGCTGCAAGGCTCACTGGCGGCGCTCACCAGCCTGACCTCGATCGTCGGACCCCTCCTCTTCACGGCGATCTATGCGGCTTCTATAACAACGTGGAACGGGTGGGCATGGATTGCAGGCGCTGCCCTCTACTTGCTCTGCCTGCCGGCGCTGCGTCGCGGGCTTTGGAGCGGCGCAGGGCAACGAGCCGATCGCTGATCGTGGAAACGATAGGCCTATGCCATGCGGGTCAAGGCGACTTCCGGCAAGCTATACGCGCCCTAGGAGTGCGGTTGGAACGTTGGCCCAGCCAGATACTCCCGATCACGAGCAGGACGCCGATGATTTGAAGCGCACTCAGCGTCTGATCCAAGAACAACCATCCTAGCAACACGGCGGTCCCCGGGTACGGCGTATTAAGCTAGTGTGATTTTCATCAAACTTCATCCTTAAGGTCATCTAAAATGTCACAACAGAAGCAATCACGCATGCGCTCATGGCTGAGCTGGGACATGAACTCGCCTAACTCTC
>NZ_JALKIK010000093.1:0-2676 GCF_023050955.1 Anaerobiospirillum sp. NML120511 | reverse complement strand
AAGCGTTTTAGTGACAAGCTGGCACTATCAGCAAATGCAACCCGTTAAGTTTCACACGTGGTCCTTTTTATGCTTGGCCAGGCTGCCCTAAATTTTGTGATCCGGATCGGGGCGTGTGTTTCCCCTAAATCATCATAAGCATCAGTGGAACCGGCCAATACATGCGTCACAGTTGTCATAGGCCAGCATCACCATCCCCAGCAGCATCATCCAGCATCACTGTCGTCTAAATCATAACCATAAGCCAGAATCGCCACCATCCAAATCATTCTGTCTCTCTCAGTCCCTGCCACATTCTCCTTTGCGACTGCTGTTACCACTGTTGTTGCATATCTTTGCAGCAAAAATAATGAAATAGTCTGCAAAATTGCAGTAAATAGTATGCAAATATTGCAATGAATGTTAACGAGTTGCAAACAAATGTCAGGCTGTTCACTGGCTGATGCGTACTTGTGCCTTATGTGTAGTTATGATGTTCGATGTCACAAATTGCATGGATTTGCTGCAATATTTATAAAATTCATGCAATAAACTGCAATCTTTGCATAGACATAGGGCAGTACAATGGGTGTGTCAGAATGCAAGCGGGATTGAGTGCATTGATGAGTGATTTATGAATGCATGAGTGCCTGCAGGCCCTGCAGGCAGGGATGTCTGGCTTCAGGTATGTCTGGCGGCATGCCTGCAGGTATGCCAGCGTGCAGGCTGGGCTTATTGGCTGCAGGCTGGCAAGGCATGCAAGGTTACTGGTTACTGGTTAATGGTAATGTTCCGCACATGATGGCATGGCATGGCCTGCATGGGCATGTCTTAAGGGCTTTTGCATTACCTCATGCCTGACTGCATCAATAGCTGGTTCATTGCAGGCCGTAGCCTGTTTATGGCCATACCACCGGCAGCAGCTTTTTGGCCGTGGACTCTTTATTGGCCGTGGCATCTTTAGGTCAGCTGCTGGTGGTCTGGCTGTGAATGTTATTGATTTGCCATGCCCTGCCATGCCCGGCCATGTGGTCTGGTGGGGGTGGCTGGGATTTGGCCGGGATTTGGCCGGGATGATTTGGGGGCTGATTGTGTTGTGATGGGGCAGCGGGTGCGTGCCAGCTCACATAATTGGCATGCGCATGCTGTTGCTGGGGTCCAGGCCTGGCTTTGTGATTATAATGAGGATTCAGACATATTGTTATACAGCCATTTGCGTAGCTGGCTGTTTGATGATAGAGGAATTTCCAGGAGCAAGTAACAGGATGCTGAACATGAGCAAATACAGACATATTCTTTTTGACATCGATGGAACCCTGGTAGATACCTACGAAGCAAACATGCACAGCATCATCGACCTGCTTGATCGCTATATGCCGGGTCATGACCGCACTGTAGAGAACCTGGCCTTTATCTACGGTCTGCCTGGTCCTCAGTGTCTGAAGATTCTTGGTGTGCCTGATGAGCTGGTGCCTCAGATTTTAAGCGAGTGGCTGGAGCTGGTATCAGGCAGAGCACATATGTGCCGTCTTTACGATGGCGTCATTCCCATGCTCGATTACCTCAAGGGACAGGGCTATCACATGGCCGTAGTTACCTCCCGTACCCGTGGCGTCCCAATGGGAGGCCCTCTTGGTGATTACATTCCCGGCCCACTGCGTCCTTATCTCAATCATGCTATCTGTGCCAATGATGTAACCAATCCCAAGCCTCATCCTGAGTCCATTGAGCTGTACATGAAGCAGACCGGAGCCAGCCGTGAGGAAATTATCTTCATTGGTGATGCCCATACCGACCTGCAGTGTGCCCGTGATGCCGGAGTGGACTTTGGTCTAGCCGTATGGGGCTACCGTGGCCTTGAGCATCTTTACTGCGACCACTACTTCAAGACTCCATGGGAAGTAGTAAGTATGTTAAGCCGCAGAGAGCAGGGCATGGACCTGGCAGCTCAGATGCACATCTGGGCCAGTGAGATTAATGCCATTGGTCAGATTGGCCTGAGCTACGTTCAGGACCGTTTTGACAGGGAACGCTATGAGCGTCTTATGGACATTGCTGCTGCCATGGCTTCACACTATGTCTTTGAAAAGCAGAGTGTCATCAGAAAGCAGTGGTGCACTGAAGGCTATAAGACTCCTATGCTCGATACCCGTGCTGCGATCTTCGACAATGAGGATCGTATCCTGCTGGTCAAGGAAAAGATGTCAGGCAAGTGGAGCCTGCCAGGTGGCTGGTGTGATGACAACATGACCATCATCTCCAACACCCTCAAGGAAGTCAGAGAAGAGGCCTGCATGGACGTCTTCCCGGTCAAGCTTATTGCCATCCAGGACCGCAATGCCCACAACATTCCAAAGCATATCTGCGGCTGCCTGAAGGCCTTTGTCGAATGCAATGCTGGCCCTGGTGAATTTGTCGAAAATATCGAGACCTCAGAGCGACGCTTCTTTGCCGAAAACGAGCTGCCTCCATTAGACCAGCTGCGCACCTCCACCACCTCACTGGATCAGCTCATGATGTGCTTCCATGCTCACCGTTCCCCAGACTGGAAGCCAGTGGTCGAGTAATCCCCAGGGCATACGCATGATACGTGCTAAGCGGCTTTTCTAAGCTCTAAAGCGGCAGCAATTATGCCTACTGCATTTAGCAGCTGAGCATCGTCAGCCAGACGCACAACGAGCCTTTTTATTGAGCTGT
>NZ_JALKIK010000092.1:0-2908 GCF_023050955.1 Anaerobiospirillum sp. NML120511 | reverse complement strand
GTAGGCTTCCTTGACGGCAACATATTGATTGTTATCTTAGGTAAAATAGTGCCATGCGAACAGGGGTTGATATGCCGCATGGCAGCCCCCAGGCCGCATGACGGGTGGAATGTCCGTCGGATATTTGGCTTGCAGGCCGGGCTGCCCCGACTGGTAGCACGCCCGGTGACCGGATGACCAACATGCCTGGCATCCCTGACTGATGGCACGGACGCTGGCTGGATTGCCAGCAGGCCTGGTTGCCATGACAGGTAGCACGGCTGGTGACCGGATGCTCGGTAGGCGCGCAGCCCTGACTTGTAGAGGGACCGATGAGCGGATAACTGGCAAGCCAGTCCCCTGACTGCTCACGCATCCGGTGGCTGGCAACTGGCAGACCGGCCCGACCTGTCTGGAGGAAAGGCGGTGCCTTATACACCCAATCGATAGTGACAGATCCCTGTCTAATGCGGGATGAAAAATATTTTACCGTTCAGGACAGGGGTTTTAGATTCAGAGGCAAAGGTGGTTCGATGGCAGGAAGCGGACGCACAAAACCCCTGGGTCGGTATCCCTTCCCAGAGGTAATAGACGGTATCAGTACTTTGGTTCAGACATGGTCAACCGGTCTGACAGCTGCTGCTGAAGACGTAGTCAATCATACCTGACAGGCAATAAAATGTTTTAGAAAGCGTCTTGGTTCAAGAGACGACTATGGTCTTGGAGGAAGTGATATGCGCAGGGCAATAATCCTGTCCTCAATCCTTTTAACCATGTCTTCCATGGCATTGCTCCTTGAGCGGGCATCTTCAGCTATCTGGAAAAACACAATATTCATGTGCTCTCTGCAGTCCTTGAGAAAACTTGACAACCAGTTAATGCAGTTGACCGCAATCTTCCTGAGTTCTTCACGATTTTCTCCAGTTGCCATCTGAGCGTTATGCCAGGCTACAGATACATGGTCGATCAAAAAGTTTATGCCGTATGAAATATTTGACCCGGCCATGCCTCTGCTTCTCAGGCTCTTGTCAGTATTTGAAAGGAGATTAAGCTCACTGGTAAACTTTTTGAGCACACCAGGTTCGATGATCTCTTTAACAAGCTTTAAATCATAATCTCCCGAGCTGGTGTCACCTTCAAGATTATGTTGCATCAATGTACATTTATCTATCACGTGACCGATTTTATTGTTTATAAAACTCAAAAAGCTTTTAACGGAAAGGGGGCGGTTGCCCGTGGCTCTGTCATGTTCATCATCAGCTAACAGCCCACACTCCTTTGCAAATTCATCAGCTTTAGCGTTTTCGGCTTCAGCGTCAGTTTCCAGTTCTCCGGTCAGAGCTCTCTCAAGTTCACTGGACTTAATCCTGGCTCGCTTGTTTGCATTTCTGGCCCTCTTAACAATGTCTATTATCTGGTTCGACCGAGCTGTCTGATTGATTTCCTCCTCTTCTGCTTCAGATAATGACTGTGTCTGATTATCCTGATCCTGCCCGGATTGAGGTCCTGGCTTCTCCCCATGGTCAATGTCAGGCCCAGGCGACGTGCCATGGTCTGGGTCGGCGTATGAATCATGTTGACCACCTGAAGCAGCGGCGGATGATTGTGCATGATTCTCATACTCATCAGCCACCCTGTTAAATTCATCTGCAAGGTCATTTAACTCTGATTCATGGCCGTCTATTGAAGCATAGGTTTTGCGGAATTCCTGCTCATAATATCTGCTTAGCCAGTCCATTAGGAGCTCATGGGCTCTGTCATTGATCTTCTGGTAAATACCCTCACCAGAGCCATCTGAGTTTCCAAGATTTTTGATGGCGGCCTGAGCAGTCTCATTAAAAAGTACCGGGATAAGTTTCACAAAGTCTATGCCTGGCAGCATCTCAAGAAGACGGTTTTCGTCAGGCATTATCAGGTTACCAGTGGAGTAAGTATTGTCTACTTCCTTGTTAAGGCCGATTTTACCCTGTCTGGCTTCATCATGCATGACAAGTGTATACAGCTGTTTGTAGGAAGCATGAGACAATTTACTCAGACCTTGAGTAATATCAAGTCCGTTAGCCTTAAGGGTTTCAATAACTGAACGGGAACCACAATCAAGCTCAGCCCCTTTGACAGATACTGTCAGGTATCCATTCTTGCGCTGTAAAGCGATGCGGCTCATAACCTGCTCAGTATCATTGTTATGAACAACCATGTCGACATTATCAAGGCAATTGTAAAAATACTCCTTGTTGTTGAGCATATACACACAGGCAGCTGCATAGTCATTTCCCTTGGAGATGCTGACCCACTTGCCATTCTTAAATGTATAGAGCTCCCTCATAGTATCAATTACATCATAGATGAAGTTCATAAGCTCGCGCATAGGGCCAGAGCGCAGGGCGGCAGCCTCTTTACGACAGGCCTCAGCCTTGACAAGGTCCTCGTCAGTGACGTTTTTGCCGTTACTAAGGTTTCTTGACTCTTCAAGCAGTGCCTGAACTTTCTGCTCCATGGCAAAGAATGCACTATACAGCGAAAGAATAATGGAGCAGGCAATATTGCTGTTGTTTCCTTTCAGATAGCTCTTAATCTTCTTGATGCGATGATTCTTATCAAACTTCTTGATAAACCTGTTGAGCGCCTTAGGATTGCCAGCCTTAAAAAACTCACTGCGTCCATGGACATGGCACATGAAAAGCTCAATACCATACATTGATGTCTCATAGACATAGACCGGGTAGCCATCGGATATCATCTCCTTCAGGTATATGAGCTTTCCGCCATTGAGCACGGCTTCCACATCAGTCCAGTACATCTGACCAGCTGCTTCAAGGCTGAAGACACCACGTCCGAATGAAAGGTTACAGGCAACAGCCGGAATATCAGGATCTTTACTTTTCCATACCGCAGCATAAGGCTGAGAAGTATCAGTTATATGGGAAAC
>NZ_JALKIK010000091.1:0-2911 GCF_023050955.1 Anaerobiospirillum sp. NML120511 | reverse complement strand
GGCAAAAATGTGATGTCTATCACCTGTAGTAGGATAAGATAGTATATTTTATTCGCATTTGAATCTGTAAATATAAGCACATTTCTGTGTTGTTTTTTTCTTAAGGACCGAATTGTCGGTCTATATGGTATTTGCGGTTCGGTCCGGCATTGATTGTTCTGACTGGCGTAACAAAGCGCATTCCATCTGCAGATGCCACTTCTCCTCCACCCCATATCTGTGCCAGTGGCAGCGTTGCCTGAAAATCAACCAGTCTGGCATTAGCGCTGGTGATAGTTTCAGCCCGCAGATAGTTCGCTTTTGTCCAGTTCAGCCGGTGTCGGGTCAGTGCAGGAACATTTGATCTGATCAGTGGTTCCAGACCGATATTGCAGGCTTCAGCCATCAGCACGGCGCTGATGCTGACGGGCAGATCATCAACTCTGGCACTGGCTTCACTGGCATGGAAAAACTCATCAGCAAATCCGGTATGGGCGTTAATTTCGAGCAGCAACTCCGTTAAATCCACCGGAGGGAGCAGATCACT
Organism: Anaerobiospirillum sp. NML120511; assembly: GCF_023050955.1. Taxonomy (NCBI): domain Bacteria; kingdom Pseudomonadati; phylum Pseudomonadota; class Gammaproteobacteria; order Aeromonadales; family Succinivibrionaceae; genus Anaerobiospirillum; species Anaerobiospirillum sp. NML120511. The sequence continues at coordinate 2,385 of NZ_JALKIK010000091.1, read as the reverse complement.
GATCATTTTGCTCAGTCGTTTCAGACTGTCCGGCTCATCAAGACTGGCGAGGGGAGAAATTGTCAACCGGGGCTTCGGGCCAGAAACATCGAGTTCGACAGCCTCATTTTCGCCAAGACGTGCAGCAACCTGTCTGTAACGACTATCAAGCTGATGGCCCAGAGATTTTATTGCTTCCTGCGGGTCTGTCGGGTGCCCCAAAGAACGATAAACCTTAATCCGATTTGCCTGCCAGTCAGCACCCTGTAGTAATCTTGCACGAGGATCTCCCCACCGGTTACTGCCGGTAACGTAGACATCCCTCCGTCTCAGACTATCCTGCAGTTTACTGAGAAAGCAGAGCGTGTATCCCCTTCGGGTGATATGTTTTTCCTTGTTAATCACCAGCCGTTTCCATGACTGACTGATGATTTCCGTTGGTGCGTCGTCAAAAAACTGCCGCCGTGAGCTGAACTCCCGGCTGAGGTAGTCACAGGCATTCAGAGTGGTAACCCCGGCAGGTGCGGATGAAAATTTAACGGTATTCAGCAGATGGGGCAGGAAACGACGAACGCGCCCGTACTGCTCCACCATTTCGTCATGAAAATTATCGTCTGAGGGCCGGGCAATTTCACGGACAAGCGTGATGATTTCAGCCAGCTTTTGCCTAGGGATGTAGCTGAACACCTCAGCACGAATCGATTCGTCCGGTGTTTCTTCTTTCAGCAAGTACGAACATGCGCTGGCGAGCGCCAATGCAGATTTATCCAGATCCTTCAGCGAGCGGAGCCGTTTTTTCTGCCCAATCTTTCTGGCGTCACGGATGATAACGGCCAGCATGGCGTCCAGAACGTCCAGTGCATCATCCAGCGCCAGCGTTTCCCATGCAAGGACAAAGGCAACCAGAACCGCCATCCTTTTCTGCGGTGACATCCTGGCAATATTGAACACCGAAGTCATACCAGCATAACGTGCGAGATTTTTCAGGCGCACAGCCGGGAGTGTACTCAGGTTTTCAGCATGCAGGCCAAAATCGTTCAGAGTTTTCCAGCGTTCAATTGCTTCATTAAACGCCGGACCACTGATGGTCACAGGGCCTTTTTTCAGTGATTCCAGTAAAGACAGGCGGCTGCAATCAGTTGGCCCCAGCAGCATCTCCAGCTGTGAACGCTGTTCGGCTGACGGTATCAGTGCCAGTTTGTTCCACAGGCGCAACGTCGCCTTTTCCCTTACCTCTGAAATCAACCGGGTCAGCGTGGTGGCTCCGGGGAGAATAATACGATGTTGCATAAGCCACCCTGTCGCCAGGTCGAAAAGCAGGCCAGGACGTTCGTTGCTTATCCAGCTCCGGGTATATAAAAGACGGGTAAGGCGAAATGTCCAGGGCCAGGCAAATTCACGATACTGATAGTGCTGACGTATCAGCGCTGCATGCTCACGGCGGGTATTTTCCCTCTGACCGTATTCTGCAAGAACGGTGATATCACGAATCCCGAGCTGTCTGGCGGTAAAATGCCGGACGCCGGAAGGAATATGATTCATGTCAGTAAGAAAAGTGCCCAGAAAACGCACACACCCGATTTGCAGGGCAATACCAAGTCGATTGTGATCACCCCGGCTTTTCCCGATAAATTCTTTATCCGCTTCATCAAGATGAAAATAACGCGCCAGCTGAAGTTCATCGGGTTCGCCAGTGAACCTGCCATAACTCTCAACCTGCTCAGTGGTCAAAAAATCAACGGGCATATCGGCCTCCCTGCCTGACGGCTTTTTTAACACAACTGCAACCGTTCGAAATATTATAAATTATCAGACATAGTAAAACGGCTTCGTTTGAGTGTCCATTAAATCGTCATTTTGGCATAATAGACACATCGTGTCTGATATTCGATTTAAGGTACATTTTTATGCGAATTTTTGGTTATGCGCGGGTCTCAACCAGCCAGCAGTCCCTCGATATTCAGATCAGAGCGCTCAAAGATGCAGGGGTAAAAGCTAACCGCATCTTTACCGACAAGGCATCCGGCAGTTCAACAGATCGGGAAGGGCTGGATTTGCTGAGGATGAAGGTGGAGGAAGGTGATGTCATTCTGGTGAAGAAGCTCGACCGTCTTGGCCGCGACACCGCCGACATGATCCAACTGATAAAAGAGTTTGATGCTCAGGGTGTAGCGGTTCGGTTTATTGACGACGGGATCAGTACCGACGGTGATATGGGGCAAATGGTGGTCACCATCCTGTCGGCTGTGGCACAGGCTGAACGCCGGAGGATCCTAGAGCGCACGAATGAGGGCCGACAGGAAGCAAAGCTGAAAGGAATCAAATTTGGCCGCAGGCGTACCGTGGACAGGAACGTCGTGCTGACGCTTCATCAGAAGGGCACTGGTGCAACGGAAATTGCTCATC
>NZ_JALKIK010000090.1:0-3047 GCF_023050955.1 Anaerobiospirillum sp. NML120511 | reverse complement strand
GGCGCTTCCAGCAGCAAGGTCCCTCCCGCTGTTCGCGGCGGGGATTGCTTCCAGTCCCGCTACTCAAGCACAAGCCCCCAAGGGGAGAGAGGCCGCAGGCGCTTCCAGCAGCAAGGTCCCTCCCGCTATTCGCGGCGGGGGTTATTTCCAGTACCAGTACTCAAGCAAGCTTTTCCCCTAACAGTCCTATCTCAAGTTTCTTAAATGCACTGTATTAGTATCCGCTTATACACATAATCTGCATATCAAATGTGCCTTAAATTAATATCAAATCATATACTTAAACATCATGGAATAGGATTTTCTTGAGCTGGAGATAAATTTATCAATTATTTGACGATGATCGTATATTTCACATCTAATCTATTTACTTCACAAAAGTTGCTCAATATAATAGCGCCATCTAAGCGGAAGTACAAATCATTGTATATTCACTTAATTAATCTGTGAATAATGGAAGCATAAAACTGATGGGTAGGGGCTGGTTTTAAGATGCTTGATCCTATAGTGCAACAACAAATACGAGCTCTTCACAGTATGGGGCGCACTATCTCTCAAATATCTAGAGACTTGTCGGTTTCATGGAACACTGTGCACCGTTATGTTAATGACAACAATCATGGTCGTCGTATACAAGACGCTGCAAACCCACGTCGTAAACCATCGCTGGCCGCAGCAAATCAGGACACTCTTAAGGAAACATTGAAGGGTTACAGGTACGTTGCAGCCATGCTTAGTCATGACATAAACAAGAACCCTGAAAAGTTTGGTCTTCCTGAGGGGTTCAAAATTTCCTCTCGAGCTGTACGCACCTACGTATCCAGATACTTAGTTCCAAAGGACATGGATTCAGTTGCTGCCAAGTTAATTAATGATTTTGATGTAGCTGTGGGTCAGCAGCTGCAAATCGACTTTACACATGCTGAGTACACCTTTTCAGGTAATGATGAACCTACCAGGCTTGTTGTATTCGAGGCTGTCTACTCCTGGTCGCACAAGCAATACTTCTGGATTGCTCCGGATATGAGTCAGTCTTCCTGGCTTAGAGGCCTTGCAATGTGCATTCTTGAGAATGGTTGCCCGGTTGAAATTCTCTGTGACAACGATAAGTGTCTTGTTATACAGAACAGGGGAAAAAACGGAGTTTACTTCCACCCTGATTTCGTCTGGTTTTGCAAGAATTTCGAGGTGGTCCCACGTGCGTGCAAGCCTTCTCGACCACAGACAAAAGGACGTGTTGAGCGAGCTGGAGGATATTTAAAGTCAAACGGTCTGGTATGGATCAAACACAACTATCCAGAACTCAGCACCATAGAGCAGCTCAATGCCGCCGTAGAGAGGTGGGTTAAAGAGACATCTGATGAGAGGGTGTTCAGAGACACAATTGTGGACGGTGTAGTAGGAAACTACACAGTACGCGAGCTCTTTGAGTATGAATCAAAATTTCTTATTACCTGTAATAGAGCTCTGTTTGGTATTCCTCTGACATGGGAGGCTATGAGGGTAAGGAGCGATGGACTTCTTTACTTGCATGGTCATAAAGTCACGTTACCGTCTAAGTATCGCAACCAGCAGGTTAATGTCATCGTTTTTACGGAGGGTCACTATCGTATAAGCGATATTTATGGGAGGGTTCTCGAAGATGGATATATCCAGAAGGAGAATCTAAGTAAATACAGGCTTGATTATGTTCCAGAGGACGGCTTATCAGGCCAGTCAAGTTCAACTGAAGCAGAAGAGAATACTGACAATGCAGACGATAATCTGTTTATGTCAGGAATCAACGATGTTCTCAGTGAGTTTAAAGGAGTAACAGATGAGTGATGCAGAATTCAAAAGCTCGTCTTCGGATAATGTTGTCAGGAAGAGTCGCAATGTCAAAAATAAAAGCCCTGATGACAGCGAGGCAGCAATGGAGGGTTCAAGTGCTGAAATCAGTAGGCAGAAAGACACCTCAACTACGTTGTTAAGAACTGATCCAGTTTCTGAGCTTAAGACAGTGTTAGAGGGGAACATCGGAGATGCTCAAGATCAGGGCTCTTTGATTACAGACGAAATCTTTCAGCCATATCGTGTGTACTTGTATGACTCTGAGCGTGCTATGAAAGAGCTCAGGCTTGATAAATACAAGCAGGGTATCGAAGACTTTATTATTAAGGCAACTAAGGAGGGGTATTCGCCTCAGCAAACAGTTGATGGTCTATTTCAGCTGCTTGCAGAAAACAAGTGGGGGATAGGCGTTGTAGACAGGTTTAATAAGGCAGGTCTGCCAAAAGGCTTTGCGGCATCCGAGTTCAATTCTAAGGATTGTTGTACAGACATTGAACTTGTGAAGCTACTGGCACAAGGCGACTGGATTAACCAGGGCTATAGCGTAGTACTGCAGGGTCCTCCAGGTCTTGGAAAAACCCTGCTGGCCATTGAATTTGGTAGAACTGCCATTTACAAAGGATACTCTACCTTATTCATTAATGCCAGGGATTTGTATTCCAAACTGCAGCAGATCCGGCAGCGTTATGGGACCAGTCCGAGCTCGGCACAGCCGCTTTACTACAGTAAGCTGCTGATTGTCGATGACATCGGTCACGCACATGTAGACGGTCAGCCTATGATCGATCTGTTCTTCCATCTCATCGACTGGAGAACAGAGAAAGGGCTGAGCACTGTCTTTACATCCAACACTGATCCTCAGACATGGATGAAGGCTATGGGTGGAAACGAGTACACCCAGAATGCTGCATTCGATCGTCTTTTCTATAAGACAATCTATCTGAACCACAGTGGTGATGTAAGCCTCCGCCGTCAGGTATTCGTTGACACCAACAGAAAAGTTAGACGTGATCGCTCAATCTGATTAATGCACTAACCCTACTGATTTATTCTATGTATTTAAAAAGCCATGTGAGGATTCTTCACATGGCTTTTTTTACGTGTGCTGAAACGTTCCGAACTTTTCCTTTTTACTCTTCCGCATATACTGCTTGAGACATAAAAGTAGTACGCAGATTGGCAAGCCGAGATCATCATTTTTATAATTCCGATAACAG
>NZ_JALKIK010000089.1:0-3152 GCF_023050955.1 Anaerobiospirillum sp. NML120511 | reverse complement strand
GCGCCTAACGACACAACCATAGATACATAAGTCTAACTTTTACAGCTTAGAGCGTGTCAGCTCAAAGACAGATGCCAGTCAATATCCTCATTACTGGCTGGAGGATACCTACTTAGACGCATCATTCTCAGCGCTTCAAGCTCAATGTGCCGCAACCTGAAGTACTTGAAGTTCCCTCGCTCCCATGCACTTAAATTTGGCCTGGAATAGCAGAAGTTGTCAGCAATATATCTTGCCTGATCAGCCATGAGGTCATAGAACTTCCTGTTGAAGTCAGATGTTGCCTCCTGCTTAGGCTCCGGACCCATGGTCTGCTCAGATTCGTTAGATACTGAGATTTTACAGGTCCTGTAAAAGTCAGAAGATTTTAAGTGAAAACCAGTTTTGAGCCTTGAAATAGCTGGTGCTGGAGGAACTCGTTTCCATACATGCTGGAATGAAATTCCAAACGCAGTGCACTGATCGCTAATCTCCCTGATTTTAGCCGCTGAGTTGAATTTCCTGTACCCCTGTTCTGCCATGACTTCATCAAGCAAAGTCAGGGTATTAAGAGCCTCTTTATCACCTTCATATGCCAGTTCCAAAACAGGCACAAGGTTTTCTTCAGGCTTGATCAGGCAGTTCAGACGCGGGTCCTGGCTGCCGACCAGGCCAGGCAATGAGCTACTTCTTATGTAGCGACGTGTCTTCAAAAGATCCTTGTCATAATATTTAAGCTCCTCCTCAGTAGCAGCGGCCGATAATATGACCGAAAACCCTGGCTGACGATACTCAATAATCATGCTTATCGCTTTTAAAAGGCGATTAAGCTCTGACAGCTTTCTTGAAGCACCTATTTGGGCGGCCAGCAGCTGCTTGCTCTCATCTTCATATGAGAGTAACTCATATTTGTCCGGTAGCAGACAGCCTGCTGAGTGAAAAGACAAAGCCTCCATTGCAGCAAAATTAAAAGCACTTATGTGCACGTTAATTATGCTTTCCAGGCGCCATGCATTGACTTTAAACAGCCCATGACCTTCTTTGAGGTATTTAAAGTAAAGCTCAACATCCCAGCGCAGCTTGTAGAGCTCATATATCTCATCCAGGGAAGCAAGGTTCCAGTCAAGGCTGGTGATGATATACATGCACTGATCACGTCTGTTATGTTGAGGCAGACTGTCCTGCTCCTCAGCTTTAACAGCATCGTTATAGTAAACATTAACCCTGACAGGCTTATCTGCAGTAGTAGTAACCGATTTCTGGTCGGGTTTTTTTGGGGTTGCGGAGTACGTTCCGATGAAATGCTCCGGTAAACGGTGCAGCTCAATACTTCGCTGGGCAATGACCATTGTTTCAATTTGCCCGTACTTCGCGGCAGCCTGAATAACCTCCTTGCTGTTGATTTTTTGCCCTGCCAGCTCATTCAGTACAAAACCTTGATTTGTACGGCATTCCTGGATTTTGAACTGACATCCTGTAGCCTCTCGTATAACGAAATCGATGCCGCTCTCCTGCAGGTTGATTATATTGATGAAATCAAGGTAAATACGGTCACCACAGAACAGGACCTTTCCCATGTTTTTCAGGACGCCGTAGTTAACATTGTGGTTTTCAGCTCCTGTGCCCTCGGTGATATGGATATATACCGGAGTCATGGTCGACAGTGAGTATGCTGAATGATACTTCAGCTGGTGATTCCTTGTCTCGCCCCTGTGTTTATGGCCATCAGGGCGCTTGCTTTTACGCAGCGCTCCAGAGCCGCTCGTATCATAATAGTTGCCTGACTGAACGTAAGCCTGAACATATGAGCCATCCTGAATCACGATGTCATCATATGAATGTAGATTCAAAAATCTCAGGACTTTTCTGGTCACAGCATCGTTAGACATCAGAGCAAGTCTTTTACTCTCGAAGTAGATCATCTGCATCAGCACAGAGGAGTAATCTACAAAATCCCTTGTAAAATCAGGGTCAGCAAGCCATGAAATGATGCTGTTACTGCTGATATCGAAGTCGTCCCTGACGCATCTGGATATGGAACTTATGCACATTGTTCCATTAGCCGGACGCTGCTGTTCAATCACCTGTCCAAGAGACAGAATCAGCTCTGATGGCTTAAACTTCCTGGACCTGCTGGTAGATCCAAGTGTTTTAAACATCTCATCGATCACGTCAGGATTGAGCAGATCAGCCACAGTGCATTTAAAGGTGTAGTCCCTTATCCTGACATGTTATCTTGGGCGTGCCTTTCCTACATATTTCCCCGAAACATAGACATTCTTGTTAGCGAAGCCGAGTTTTATATCAACTTTCGGCAGTTGATCCTTGGGCAGTCTGGTCTCAAGGCTGCTTATGCCAAAAGCCTCCTCCAGGGCTTTGCCCTTTTTATCTTCTTCGTCATCGTCACCATCCTCCATGAGCTCTTGCATAGTTTCCGCATCTGGTGCACCAGACACTGTTTCTTCAGGAGCACTGCCATCTGGCGCATCTGCCGGGGTATCATTCCCAGTTTCTTCAGCTGCACAGTTATCTGAAGCATCTGCTGGGGTATCACCCATAGTTGCTTCAGCAGCACCGCCATCTGAAGCATCTGCAGGGGACTCACCACGGGATTTACCCTCATCCTTGTCTGAGTCTGCATTTCCGGTAGCATAAGCAGATGATCTAAAACCGAGATAAAAATCGTCGGTCAGGAACATCTGCCCATAATGCCCCGGCTCCTTCCTGAATCTTTCTTCCAGGATTGCAAGCTCAAGCGCAATGTCCTTCTCACAGTAGTTACTTACCCCAAGAATGTTATGTTTGTCTGTCTGCTCCATATGCAGCTCAAGACAGGTACGTACCGATGCCGCCAGAAAGTTCTCTGTGACATCGCAGACAGAGTCAGTGTTCTTCAGGAACTGATCATGAAAGTCATGTTCATTGTCCAATACTGATGGCGCAAGAATAGAGATCGCCTTTTTGCCGATATATTCGGCATAATTCAGGTCCTTGCGCAGAAATCTAGCGATGGCTAAAACCTTCCTGGCGCGGCGAAGTCTCACCTTCTTTTTATACTTGGCGCGAAGCTCTCTGGTAGAGTTTCTATGCGTACTAAGAGCCTCTCTGCCCTTTTTACCGCGCTTCTTAAGGCTCTTGCCCTTCTTTCCTTTAGGAAGCTTGGTATTTCTGTG
>NZ_JALKIK010000088.1:0-3176 GCF_023050955.1 Anaerobiospirillum sp. NML120511 | reverse complement strand
ACTGCATTTCACTTCTGTGTTCGGAATGGGGACAGGTGGGACTACAGCACTATGGTCGCCAGACAAATCTGTATTTAAAAATGTTCAGTACAAGCTCTGTGCTTAACTCTTTTCTATCTAATGGTTAACCTTGCCTTTAAACCTTTCGGGGTTGTATGGTCAAGCTTTCGGGTCATTAGTATTGGCCAGCTTCACGCATCACTGCGCTTCCACATCCAACCTATCAACGTCGTAGTCTTCAACGGCCCTTATGATTTAACTCGGATAACTCATCTTGGGGCCTGCTTCCCGCTTAGATGCTTTCAGCGGTTATCAGTTCCGAACTTGGCTGCCGGGCGGTGCCATTGGCATGACAACCCGTAAACCAGCGGTTCGTTCACTCCGGTCCTCTCGTACTAGGAGCAATCCCCCTCAATTATCCCACGCCCGCGGTAGATAGGGACCAAACTGTCTCACGACGTTTTGAACCCAGCTCGCGTACCACTTTAAATGGCGAACAGCCATACCCTTGGGACCAACTTCAGCCCCAGGATGTGATGAGCCGACATCGAGGTGCCAAACACCGCCGTCGATATGAACTCTTGGGCGGTATCAGCCTGTTATCCCCAGAGTACCTTTTATCCGTTGAGCGATGGCCTTTCCATACAGAACCACCGGATCACTATGACCTGCTTTCGCACCTGCTCGAGTTGTTGCTCTCGCAGTCAAGCCAGCTTATGCCATTGCACTGACCTTACGATGTCCGACCGTAATCAGCTGACCTTCGTGCTCCTCCGTTACCCTTTAGGAGGAGACCGCCCCAGTCAAACTTCCCACCAGACACTGTCCTCTTCAAGGTCTTTGTCGAGTTAGAACTTCAAACAGGTCAGGGCGGTATTTCAAGGACGACTCCAGCAGAGCTGGCGCTCTGCCTTCGATGTCTCCCGCCTATCCTGCACAAACATGTTCAAAGTTCAGTGTCAAGCTGCAGTAAAGGTTCACGGGGTCTTTCCGTCTAGCCGCGGGTACACTGCATCTTCACAGCGATTTCGATTTCACTGGGTCTCAGGTGGAGACAGCGTGGCCATGGTTACACCATTCGTGCAGGTCGGAACTTGCCCGACAAGGAATTTCGCTACCTTAGGACCGTTATAGTTACGGCCGCCGTTTACCGGGGCTTCACTCAGGAGCTTCGACTTGCGTCTGACCCCATCATTTAACCTTCCGGCACCGGGCAGGTGTCACACCCTATACTTCCCCTTTCAGGTTTGCAGAGTGCTGTGTTTTTGTTAAACAGTCCCAGCCACCATTTCACTGCGGCTGCTCTCAGCTCCAGATGTGCATCTTTCACCATGAGCAGCGTACCTTATCCCGAAGTTACGGTACAATTTTGCCTAGTTCCTTCACCTGAGTTCTCCCAAGCGCCTTGGTATCCTCTACCCGACCACCTGTGTCGGTTTGGGGTACGGCCACATATAAGCTGAAGCTTAGAGACTTTTCCTGGAAGCCTGGCTACAGTCACTTCGTGAATAAATTCACTTCGCATCGATTCTCAGTTCAACGCATCCCGTCTTTTAACCCGGGATACTCCCTACAATCTTCCACCAGAATCCGTTAACTGGCTGACCTTACCTTCTCCGTCATCCCATCGCACTTATATCTGGTACAGGAATATTAACCTGTTTCCCTTCGACTACGCTTTTCAGCCTCGCCTTAGGCACCGACTCACCCTGCCCCGATTAACGTTGGACAGGAACCCTTGGTCTTTCGGCGAACGGGTTTTTCACCCGTTTTATCGTTACTTACGTCAGCATTCGCACTTCTGTTACCTCCAGCTCGGCTCCCGCCTCACCTTCATCAGTTTACAGAACGCTCCTCTACCACTCACACAAAGTGTGAATCCGCAGCTTCGGTGTCTGGTTTAGCCCCGTTACATCTTCCGCGCAGGCCGACTCGACCAGTGAGCTATTACGCTTTCTTTAAATGATGGCTGCTTCTAAGCCAACATCCTGGCTGTCTGTGCCTTCCCACATCGTTTCCCACTTAACCAGAACTTGGGGACCTTAGCTGGCGGTCCGGGTTGTTTCCCTCTTGACGATGAACGTTAGCACCCACCGTCTGTCCTCTACTTCCAACTGTACGGTATTCGCAGTTTGCAATAGTTTGGCAAGCCGAGATGGCCCCCGCGCTATAACAGTGCTCTACCCCCGTACGTCCTCGTAGAACGCTACCTAAATAGCTTTCGAGGAGAACCAGCTATCACTGAGTTTGATTGGCCTTTCACCCCCAGTCCCAGATCATCCCCTAACTTTGCAACGTTAGTGGGTTCGGTCCTCCGGCAGGTGTTACCCTGCTTTCAACCTGTCCAGGACTAGCTCACCCAGTTTCGGGTCTACCTGTATCAACTGTTCGCCCTGTTAAGACTCGATTTCTCTACGGCTCCCCCATCAAGGTTAACCTTGCTAATACAGATAACTCGCTGACCCATTATACAAAAGGTACGCAGTCACCCCGAAGGGCTCCCACTGCTTGTACGCATACGGTTTCAGGTTCTGTTTCACTCCCCTCCCGGGGTTCTTTTCGCCTTTCCCTCACGGTACTGGTTCACTATCGGTCGTCAGGTAGTATTTAGCCTTGGAGGATGGTCCCCCCATATTCAGACAGGATATCACGTGTCCCGCCCTACTCACGCTCATTACTTATGCTCTTACGTATACGGGAGTATCACCCTGTACCCTGCACCTTCCCAGGACGCTTCTACTTGAACATAAATAACTTTTGGGCTGTTCCCCGTTCGCTCGCCGCTACTGAGGGAATATCGGTTTTGATTTCTTTTCCTCGGGGTACTGAGATGTTTCACTTCCCCCGGTTCGCCTCCATGACTTAAGTCATGGATGACAGCAAAGCTGCCGGATTTCTCCATTCGGAAATCTGAGGTTCAGGCGCCCCTTATCGGCTTACCTCAGCTTATCGCAGATTGGCACGTCCTTCATCGCCTCCTGACGCCATGGCATCCACCATATGCGCTTTCATGCTTGACCATACAACCCCGAAAGGTCTATATGGCCCTGATCATGATTGGATCAAGTAACTTTAACAACTGCCGAAAGGTTATCAAGACTCTGGTCTTTTACCCATTAAATAGTTGCTAATTGAGTTATTTAAAATAAGCTTGTCTGATACATTTTTAAAGAACT
>NZ_JALKIK010000087.1:0-3293 GCF_023050955.1 Anaerobiospirillum sp. NML120511 | reverse complement strand
CGACGCGTGTCAACGATATTTCGTAACGTTTTGAAATAAAACCGCCCGCAAACATGTTTAACTTTAGTCTCCAATCAAATGTCCGGCAGCAAACATTTGATTGTGGGCTTCAGTTTCAAAACACTGTGCAGTTTCTACTTCTGAGCCCTCGCCATGCCAAGCGCAAGCAGGGCATGGCGTATATCTCTCTGGGAGCTTCCAGGAACTGCCCCGAGAGACCGGCAGAACCAGAGATACCCTCAGGTATCTCAGTGGCAGGCACAGTACGGATATGTACTGTGCCTGCCACACTCATTCACATACCTTTTAATGTTGCTGCTGTCGCAGCCTTTTATAGCCCTGACGGGCTTCCAACCGGGTACTTCCACAGCTAAAGGTAAATCTGTCGAACCGGTAGGACAATCCCCCACAGCAAGGCTAAGCCTCACTCTTTTGATGTATGGCTTGCGGAGAGATAGAGACTCCCACCATACTTCCCTCCCGCTGTTCGCGGCGGGGATTGTTTCCAGTTCCGGTACTCAAGCACAAGCCCCCCCCCCCCTGGGGGGAGAGAGGCCGCTGGCGCTGCCCGTAAGGTCCCTCCCGCTGTTCGCGGCGGGGATTGTGCCAAAACCGGAAGATTAATCGCCCATATCTCAAGGGATATTGGCTGGAAGAGACAGGACTGTCCACTTGGAGGCTGTCGCTGAAAAACCTGCAGTTTGCGATAACCTCAACTGCAGCGCTTCGCTTTGACTCTTCTGTTTTGAGGAACGCAATTAGGGCGCTCACGCAGCGTCACGTTTTTGCTCACATCCGCGCTCATGCTGGTGGGACGCGTTGCGCCCTCACCATCATGGCACGTCTGTTTCGCGCAAACATGACACTGCCGACCCCAGCGTACGCTTGTCATGTGCGCGTCAAGGCTACCTTTCAGCTCATCTACGGCCGGGATGCATCAATTTCCGAGATCGTTCGGTATGCCCGGCCGTAGATTCGGCCTTGACTCGCCCATGACTGCGCTTCCTCAGTTAGACCACGTACACCGTACCGTCGAGTCCTCAAGTCGTTCTCCAACGGACCTCAGCTTACGGGGTTACCAGAAACGCCCTTCTGCCCTGCGTATGAATCTCCAGACAAGGAGATCGGCCAGTGCAAAATGGTTGCTGCTGCCACAATCTGCAAGGACCTGTCCCAGCCTGACTCCTCAAGAGGGAAAAGAGCCAGAGCAGCTGATTCTCGTGAGGACTATGGCAGCCAGCCGCTCCAGAGGATCAGCTGTTCATATTGGAGCTTTGCTCCACGAAATACCTTATGTTTGAGCCTTCTGCTCTTCAGCAGAGTCTGAGTACTCCTCTACAGAGCACTGACTGCGACACCGCAGCAGAAAGCTGATACTGCGGTATTGCACCAGGCTATGATGTAGCCAGGTAAGGCATGCCAGTCCAAGACACATGACGTAAAACAGGAGAGCTACATTGACCTGTGTCTACTTAGCTGCTGAGTGGTTTTCAAGTGCCGCCTGTTTTGTGTCACTTGCTGGATTGAATATGCCCTGCAAGACAGATATCAGAGCCTTTTCATCTGCTGAAGTCCATAGCCGGGCAGCCTATGCTGCCATGCTTGCGAAAGAACACCTCAAACAGGCTGCCCTGCTCATAATGCTCTTACTAAATGAGGTCTTATCTAAGATCCCGCCTGCACAGTAATAAATAACGAGATTGAATCAGTTAAGTACGTCTTTGCCGATATGATGCTCCTTCATTTTTGTTGCCCATCTGAGCAGTGTGAGATTGGTTGGTTCCGCTGCCAGACCATCAATAATCTGGTCTGCTGACGGATTAAGAACTTGAGCACCAGCAGGTTCGTAATTGCGCATTTTCTTGTTCAGATAGCGCTCTGGATGCTCATGAAAGTGCTTTAGCTGGGTCTCTCTACATACTTCAAGATAAGCGAGTTCAGAGTCTTTTCCCTGATGGCGGATTTCTGGTGGCACGTAGTTTATTCCGCTGTGTGGACGGCTTTCATTGTAAGATTTGACGACCCTTTCAAGCTCCCTGTTGCAGTGTTCCACTGTCTTGCAGTGATCCACCTTAAAATCAAATGGTCCTTTCAGTGTGCCAAACAAAGACTCTACATAAGGATTGTCGTTACTTTTCAGTGGACGGCTGGTATCAAGCTCTACGCACTTTGATTTGAACAGGTTGACAGTCAGCTCAGAGCGCATGGCAGAGCCATTATCTGAATGGATCTTCAGATTGCTGTCTGATGTAATGCCGTTCTCCTCAAATACCTTCTTGAAAAAATCAACAGCATTCTCTGCAGTCTGAGCCTCGTAAAACCTCGCTCCAACAATCTTTCTACTGTACAGGTCCTCGGCGAGGAACAGATAAACATGGCGCTTAGTGCCCAGGTACTTGAAGTAGGATATATCCCACATCCAAACCTGGTTAGGCGCTACGACAACATGGTTAGTTCGTCTCTTCAGGCTCCTGGCTACTTCGCTCTCTGCTCTTATTCTCCTTCGTCTGGCTCTGGTAAGTTTGGCAGCTCTTGCAACACGGTGATATGTCGACTCTGATGCAACGAAGATCCTCTTGCTCAGCAGAGTTCTGTGTAGTGCTTTAACGCTAAGATGAGCATACTCAGGCATTTTCAGATGACCGATGATAGCCTCTCTTTCTTCAGCAGTAATTGCAATGTCCTGCCTGCGAGGAATGCCTCTGGCATAAGGTCTCGTGCTGGGACCATTTAATCTTCTGTCTTCCAGCTCTGGAGTGTTCTTCCACTTGTAGAACATACCAATGTTGATGCCAATAACTTTGCAGGCCTTTCTTACAGTAAGCCCTTCTTCAAGAGACTCCATGATTGATTTTGCGATAAGGATGCGGGCTTCTAGTCCGACTTCTCTGGTAACGAGGTCTGGCAGAAACCCGCTAAGATTTTTTTTAACAGGTTGTTTCCTGCAGTAAGCTCACGTTCTTTCTTTTCATAAAGCAGAACCTGCTTTCCAAACTCTGCCAGAGCTTTACGGCTTTCCCCGTTCTCCTTACGGAGCTCGGCAGCTTCTTCCCGAGCAGCCTGTTCAGCTTTCTTTGCCATGTGCAGCTGCTTGGTAATGTTATTGTGGGATGCGTGTGTCTCGATGATTGCGTTCTTGTTGAACCAGTGAGCAATATCCTTAACAGTCTCAACATCACAGCCAACCTTTCGACAGATACTGCCTGTGAGCTCAGAATCAAAACCCAAATACCCACATGTATAGGCTATACAGAGAGCAGCCTCCTTATCTTTGAAACCTGATGGGATTGCTG
>NZ_JALKIK010000086.1:0-3476 GCF_023050955.1 Anaerobiospirillum sp. NML120511 | reverse complement strand
AAAGGCTCCCAGCTCTAAAGCTGTCAAGGAATACAAGGATAAGCTTACCCGTATGCTTGGATTTTGATATCCCCCTGTATCCGGCTATGTCAGGGGGTGGGTCAAAACTTTTGAAATTTAGTACTAGATTACTGATCGTTTAAGGAATTTTGTGGCTGGCCACGCCGTAAGGTGGCAAGGAACTGGTTCTGATGTGGATTTACAGGAGCCAGAAAAGCAAAAACCCCGATAATCTTCTTCAACTTTGGCGAGTACGAAAAGATTACCGGGGCCCACTTAAACCGTATAGCCAACAATTCAGCTATGCGGGGAGTATAGTTATATGCCCGGAAAAGTTCAAGACTTCTTTCTGTGCTCGCTCCTTCTGCGCATTGTAAGTGCAGGATGGTGTGACTGATCTTCACCAAACGTATTACCGCCAGGTAAAGAACCCGAATCCGGTGTTCACTCCCCGTGAAGGTGCCGGAACGCTGAAGTTCTGCGAAAAACTGATGGAAAAGGCGGTGGGCTTCACCTCCCGTTTTGATTTCGCCATTCATGTGGCGCATGCCCGTTCCCGTGGTCTGCGTCGGCGCATGCCACCGGTGCTGCGTCGACGGGCTATTGATGCGCTGCTGCAGGGGCTGTGTTTCCACTATGACCCGCTGGCCAACCGCGTCCAGTGTTCCATCACCACACTGGCCATTGAGTGCGGACTGGCGACAGAGTCCGGTGCAGGAAAACTCTCCATCACCCGTGCCACCCGGGCCCTGACGTTCCTGTCAGAGCTGGGACTGATTACCTACCAGACGGAATATGACCCGCTTATCGGGTGCTACATTCCGACCGACATCACGTTCACACTGGCTCTGTTTGCTGCCCTTGATGTGTCTGAGGATGCAGTGGCAGCTGCGCGCCGCAGTCGTGTTGAATGGGAAAACAAACAGCGCAAAAAGCAGGGGCTGGATACCCTGGGTATGGATGAGCTGATAGCGAAAGCCTGGCGTTTTGTGCGTGAGCGTTTCCGCAGTTACCAGACAGAGCTTAAGTCCCGTGGAATAAAACGTGCCCGTGCGCGTCGTGATGCGAACAGAGAACGTCAGGATATCGTCACCCTGGTGAAACGGCAGCTGACGCGTGAAATCTCGGAAGGACGCTTCACTGCTAATGGTGAGGCGGTAAAACGCGAAGTGGAGCGTCGTGTGAAGGAGCGCATGATTCTGTCACGTAACCGCAATTACAGCCGGCTGGCCACAGCTTCTCCCTGAAAGTGATCTCCTCAGAATAATCCGGCCTGCGCCGGAGGCATCCGCACGCCTGAAGCCCGCCGGTGCACAAAAAAACAGCGTCGCATGCAAAAAACAATCTCATCATCCACCTTCTGGAGCATCCGATTCCCCCTGTTTTTAATACAAAATACGCCTCAGCGACGGGGAATTTTGCTTATCCACATTTAACTGCAAGGGACTTCCCCATAAGGTTACAACCGTTCATGTCATAAAGCGCCAGCCGCCAGTCTTACAGGGTGCAATGTATCTTTTAAACACCTGTTTATATCTCCTTTAAACTACTTAATTACATTCATTTAAAAAGAAAACCTATTCACTGCCTGTCCTGTGGACAGACAGATATGCACCTCCCACCGCAAGCGGCGGGCCCCGACCGGAGCCACTTTAGTTACAACACACAAAAACAACCTCCAGAAAAACCCCGGTCTGGCGCAGAACCGAAACCACAAAGCCCCTCCCTCATAACTGAAAAGCGGCCCCGCCCCGGCCCAAAGGGCCGGAACAGAGTCGCTTTTAATTATGAATGTTGTAACTACATCTTCATCGCTGTCAGTCTTCTCGCTGGAAGTTCTCAGTACACGCTCGTAAGCGGCCCTCACGGCCCGCTAACGCGGAGATACGCCCCGACTTCGGGTAAACCCTCGTCGGGACCACTCCGACCGCGCACAGAATCTCTCTCATGGCTGAAAGCGGGTATGGTCTGGCAGGGCTGGGGATGGGTAAGGTGAAATCTATCAATCAGTACCGGCTTACGCCGGGCTTCGGCGGTTTTACTCCTGTATCATATGAAACAACAGAGTGCCGCCTTCCATGCCGCTGATGCGGCATATCCTGGTAACGATATCTGAATTGTTATACATGTGTATATACGTGGTAATGACAAAAATAGGACAAGTTAAAAATTTACAGGCGATGCAATGATTCAAACACGTAATCAATATCTGCAGTTTATGCTGGTTATGCTGGCTGCATGGGGCATTAGTTGGGGAGCCAGATTTGTCATGGAGCAGGCCGTTCTGCTTTATGGATCAGGAAAAAACTATTTGTTCTTCAGTCATGGTACTGTTCTGATGTACCTGCTGTGTGTTTTCCTGGTATACCGCCGTTGGATAGCTCCGCTACCGGTCGTTGGTCAGCTGCGCAACGTTGGCGTACCGGGGGTCTGACGCTCAGTGGAACGAAAACTCACGTTAAGCAACGTTTTCTGCCTCTGACGCCTCTTTTAATGGTCTCAGATGACCTTTGGTCACCAGTTCTGCCAGCGTGAAGGAATAATGGCCGAGCATATTGATATGTCCGTGGCAAAGCGGGGAGAGGCGTGCGATATCTTCATCATTCAGTGTTTCACCCTGCGCCCGGAGATGATCCAGAGCTGCCTGCATATAAATAGTGTTCCATAACACGACGGCGTTAGTGACCAGCCCCAGAGCTCCCAACTGATCTTCCTGACCGTCGGTATATCGTTTTCTTATCTCACCTTTTTGACCGTGACAGATGGCTCTGGCAACTGCATGACGGCTTTCTCCCCGATTAAGCTGGGTCAGAATGCGCCGGCGGTAATCTTCATCATCAATATAATTAAGCAGATACAGCGTTTTGTTGATGCGCCCCACTTCAATGATTGCCTGAGTCAGTCCGGAGGGACGTTCACTTTTCAGCAATGAACGGACCAGCACTGAGGCCTGTACTTTGCCCAGCTTCAGGGAGCCTGCGGTCCGGATCATTTCGTCCCACTGAAGGACTATTTTTCGGGGATCTGATTGCCCTCTGGCAATATCATTCAGCACGCCATAGTCGGCATCATGGTCCATTCGCCAGAAAACCGAAGCACCGGCATCAGCCAGGCGTGGAGAAAACTGGTATCCCAGCAGCCAGAAAAGGCCAAAGACAAGATCGCTGGCACCTGCCGTATCGGTCATAATTTCGGTTGGATTCAGCCCGGTCTCCTGTTCCAGAAGGCCTTCCAGCACAAAGATAGAGTCCCTCAGCGTCCCCGGTATAACGATGCCATGAAAGCCGGAATACTGATCGGACACAAAGTTGTACCAGGTGATCCCTCTGTTATTACCAAAGTATTTGCGCATGTAGACCGACAATTTGATTAATCTTAGAAAAGATCAATCGATAAAACTATTTATTTAAATGTATGTTAAAAACTTGGAGGGATAAAATAGTGTAGTTTTTTGAGGAGGGATTCTAAGCCCGCTG
>NZ_JALKIK010000085.1:0-3621 GCF_023050955.1 Anaerobiospirillum sp. NML120511 | reverse complement strand
TCACACTAATCATCACTTCTAAGTAATCACTACTTCACTACAAAAAGCCTGATACTAGCCCATACCCCATCAAAATAAGTAGTGATTACTTGAGTGATGCCAGTCTTAACAATCTCTCCTCATCATCCCAAATTGATGTACTTGCATCCTTGTCTGGGATAGTTTTGCCCAAAGCACCTTCAATAGCTTTTCTCTTCATCTCTGTATCAGCAAAGGCATAAATACTTGTGGTTTCTATGCTGTTGTGACCAAGAATCTGTGCAATGAACTCTAGCGACACCCCCTTTTGATACAGGTGCATAGCCATAGTATGGCGTAGCATATGAGGGTGCAGCAACCTCACGGCTCCACCTGTGGCCTCAGAAAGCCTGTCCCCATAAGTAGTAATAATCTTATAGATAGCTGATTGGGATAGCGGCTTAGCCATGGAGCAAGGAGCATGGAATACATAAGAGTCATTTTCAGCACAATCACGCTCTCTAAAGTGCTCTACATGAGCCATTACCTTATCACTTACGGGTACTATGCGTTTTTTCTTGCCTTTTCCAAGGAGCTCACAGACGTATCCCGCATCATTCTTGATAAAGTCAGAATACCTAATTGATGTGACCTCTGATAGTCGTGCTCCTGTTTCATACATTACGATCATCAGTAGTCGATCTCTTAGGCCTTTTGTTGATGAGGTATCTGGCAAATCAAGCAGCTGCTGCAGTTGATGTTCGCTAAGGAAACCTACTGGTTCTACAGGCTCTCGGAAAGGCTTAATCCGTTTAATTTCCAGCATACGGTCAGTAACTTCTGGCTCTTGAGTAATGACATAACTGCAAAACCCTTGAATGAGCCTCAGCCTTAAGTTGGCAGAAGAGTAGGAGTTATGCTGCTTATCTACAAGCCATTTAATAAACTCCTCGACATTTCTGACATTCAGACTATCGAGAGACAGCTCTGTCACTTTGACATTGCACTGCTCAGACATAAACCTTATAAAAAGCCTAAGCAATGTACGATTATTTCTGATTGTGTGAGCAGAGCTTCGTCTAATGCCGCAGTGATAATCATTAAGGAATGACCGTATAAGCAAAAATATGCTTCTGCTATTACTCTTCATAAGCATTATCCTCAGGGGCAGGAATGTTATCATCTCTCAGACGAGTGATATCGCAGATCGAGTCAGAGTGCTGTGGTATGAGTCTGAAATAGTACCAGGTATCATCGACAGAGTCGTGACCAACAAAAACACGAAGGAAAGGGATCATCGTGTTTATATCTTTGCCTTCATGTATCCAATTAAGGATTCTCGTGGTAATAAAGGTATGACGAAAATCATAGGAGCGAGGATAGGGCAATCTAATCTTTGCGCGCTTACTCAGGGTCTTAAGCTTACTATTTAACCATGATGACTTTATTCTTGAGCTGCGGTCACCATTGATAGTAAAGAGAAAAATATCTTTATCAGATATTGCGGGACATGTAACACTCAGATACTTGTCTATAAGCTTGGCCATTTTATCAGAGATAATAATTCTTCGGCTTTTTAAAGACTTGCTTTCTTTGATGAAAACCTCCTTTTTTAAGGGGTCGTATTCATTCAACTTAAGGCGTAATACCTCACCTGGACGCATTCCTGTTGAGTACATAAGTCTTAAAACAACAGATAAAGTAATGCCGGCATAATTGTCTTTTGAGCAATATACATCAGCCTCATAAAATAATTGTTCTACTTCATCATTAGTAAGGATTCTGCTGATAAATGACCTATCCTCAGAAAGCCTTTCCTTTTTGCTTAGTATGAAAGTGTCAGGGTTAGAAAGGCTAAGAAACTTACCTAAGCTAGTTAAAAGAGCCAGTCTTTTGTTGATAGTCTGCGGCAGAGACTTGGAATTATTTTGAAAACCCCATCCATATACAATCTCTTTTGTTAACTTATCCTCATCGGGATAGTTCAAACATATATAAGAATCAAGATCAATTAATAAGGACTCAACATACTGAAGCTTATAATTAAGTGAGCGTTTGAAATTTAAATAACCAATTAATGATTGTCCAAGTTTTGAGCTGTAATTGTTAGTCATCTACCAGCTCCTTTCTAGAAATCTTTCCAGTTAGATCTAGGTTACATTCAATAAGGTGTTTATCATCAGCCTGCATGTATTTATCGAGTGATGAGAAGTCACGATGTCCAAGAATATCTTTAATTAACCCAATATCAGTCTCATTTTGAAATAACGAAGATCCAATTGTTCTTCGTAATGAATGAAGCCCATAACCTTTAAAGCCATCACCAAGAACCCTGTCTCTATATCTTGAGAAAAGATTAGATAGCCCTCTTCTTTTAATCGGCTGTCCAGTTCTTGGAGAGCAGAATACATAATCTCTGGCACTGGATGGTCTTACCTCTAAAAGATATTTTGATAGCGGGATAGCAGCAGATTCAACCAAAGGAAGGTTTGCTCTAACACCAGTTTTTGACTGAATAATAGAAATTGTTCTTTTTTGCCAGTCAATGTCACTGACCCTCAAATTACCCAAATCAACACCTCTCAAGCCTGTTGTAATAGCAAGATTTATAACTGAAGAAAGCAATATATCTTCCTTATTATCAGATAGATTTTGTAGCAATGATTGCACTAAATCATGGTTAAAGTACTTGATGACTGGTCGCTTTCTTGGGGATCTGAAGTCGATGACTACAGACAAATCTTTACTTATAATTTTGTTGTCATAAAGCCATTTAAGATAATATCTGATAGAGCTTAACTTAGTTGAAACAGACGGACAGTCCCTTAAAATTCTTGATAAAGCATCAATAACACATTCTGGAGATAACTCTTTTAATTCAGAAAAGGTGCTAATTCTTGCGTAGTTTAAAAACTTTCTGACATGCCTAATATAGTAGGAAACAGTCTCATTATTTAACTTCTTGGAATGAAGATAGCCTCTGTATTTATCAATAGTTTCCGTTATTTCATCATCCACCAAGATGTTATTCTTGGATCTTATGTAGTAATAGAACTCTTCGTACGAGCCTCCGTTTATAAGGCATTGAATAGATTTGAGTACTCGCTCTACTCTTCTTACTCTTTCTGCACATACTCCTGATATCTTTATGAAAGCGAGCTTGGCGTTGATAACCTGCTCTGTCAGATCTTTGTCCACTGCATGAAGATTTTGGGCAAGATGAGCCTTTTCTAACTGATTAAAAGCACTAATGAACTCATTATCAGTTGCCACCGTGTTACCCATCTGCTTAAGGTAGGCATCCAAGACCGTTCTAAGGTAAGAGAAGTCCATAACTGCTCCCAAGTAATCATTACTTTTTGTAGTTTACTCTAATAAAACATGATATAAATGGCTTTCTTTCCTGATTGTGAGGCAAGTCTAGTTTATTAATACATTTTGATATCTATGAATATCGTTTTGTATAAAGTGGCCTTTACATCTCATTTCTATGAAAGTAATGATTACTATGTGCAGAATATAAGGCGGGTTACTTCGTAGAAGTTTTATAAAGAAGATACGATTTCGTGGAGGGAGTAATCACTACTTTATATATAAGGTAGGTCGTTTGGTTGCTATTAGCTAATATAAGTAGTGATTACTTGGAAGTGATGATTAGTGTGA
>NZ_JALKIK010000084.1:0-3686 GCF_023050955.1 Anaerobiospirillum sp. NML120511 | reverse complement strand
GTAGGCTTCCTTGACGGTCATCTGAATCTGCCAAAATAGTATACAAATGAGCCAAACATGGTTATGCCCATAGTGGGCCTACCGTAATCCATCGAGGTTCATATGATACACCCCTATGACAAGACCCAGATGCGGCATGCGTTCTGGACTGCCGTCTTCAGTGACTACAGCGCATCCGGCATGAGCATGGCCGAGTATTGCAGAAGCCGCCTGGCAGAATTCATTGCAAGCTCTCATTATGCAGGTCTCTTCAGCCGTACTCCCTCCTACATCACCTTTCTTAAAAGGATTAACAGCATTAGATGCTCCATTACGTGTGCTACAGCTGAGGCTGTGGTCGAAGCCGTAGCCCCTGAGCCAGTTGAGGCAGCTGTCGCCGAGGCTGTGGTCGAAGTCGCAGACTCTGAGCCAGTCGAGGCAGCTGTCGCCGAGGCTGTGGTCGAAGTCGCAGACTCTGAGCCAGTCGAAGCTGTTATCGCCGAGGCTGTGGTCGAAGTCTCAGACTCTGAGCCAGTTGAGGCAGCTGTCGCCGAGGCTGTGGTCGAAGTCTCAGACTCTGAGCCAGTTGAGGCAGCTGTCGCCGAGGCTGTGGTCGAAGTCGCAGACTCTGAGCCAGTCGAGGCAGCTGTCGCCGAGGCTGCGGTCGAGGTCGCAGACTCTGAGCCAGTCGAGGCAGTTGTCGCCGAGGCTGTGGTCGAAGCCGCAGCCCCTGAGCTGGACAATGCCGTTGCCGCTGACTCATGGGCGGATGCCACTGCTTCGCTTTCTGCTGTTAACGGCTCTAATGAGGCTGAAGCTCCTGGTCACCTTTCTTACTGTCTCAATAGCCCAGACTGTCAGATTGCAGGCAAGTCAGCCACAGTCACTGCAGAGTCTGTTACCGGGTCTGTATTTTCCATTCACAAAAAGCCTGAAGATGCTCCTGGACCTTGTTCTTTCCAGGGAATGTGGCGCAGAAGCGCATCCTTAATTACCACCACTACCTCCCCATCAAGCCTGTCACTGAGTGATAAGGCTCAGCAGATTGCTGCGCTCATTCATGGACCTGGAAGATCTGCTGTTGTCTCCTTTGACAGCAATGTAGACAGTCCCATCCTGCCATTGATACCAGGTGAGGTCATTGCTGACAGAATGCCGCCCAATGGCATGTCCAGATTCCCTGAAAGTGTGGGTGCCAGCGTGGGAATGATATTCCCTCTTAAGGCCTACGAACTCAAGGGCAGTGCACCTCCACGAAGACCTTCCTCATCTCATAACGCATACATGTCTGATCAGGAATTCAGGAGCAACAGCGGCTCTGAAGGCTCTCTCACTAAGCCATGCTCTGCTTCAGCCATAAGGCAAAATCCTGTAATTGACCAGTCAGGGCTCTATCCTGGGATTCACGACAGCGGTTTATGCAGTGGCAGCTTCCCCCTGAATAATGAGGCTCAGGCTCCGGGGTCGGTACGGGTGTTTACTGCAGCGCAGTTACCGCCAGCAGTGCTGGCAATGATGTCTGCAGGTGGCAGCGCAGACGGCACGGCCATGCCTGTATCAGTGGACTTTTAAGGAGGAGACTGCAAATGTCTATGCCAGCATCAAGGAGTTCACAGGAAATCTCTACAGTAATTGACGGCTTCAGCAGCATGAAGATCACTGTGATTGCAGCACCATGCGATATGCGCAAAGGCTACAACTCGCTGAGCGTAATCTGCGGGTATCTGAATATCAATCTTCGTAAGGGAGAGGATGCAGTGGTTTTCATGTCAGGCAGCCGTCGCCTTGCCAAGATAGTCTGGAGCGATGGGTCAAATGGATACTGCCTTAGCTGCTACCCTCATGATTCGGCTTATAAGAAGCTTCTTTCCAGGGTAACAGACCCTGTAGGCAACATGCCTGTATCAGTGGAGGAGCTCAAGCTCTACCTGTCAGGCAGGCCGCTGCTGCACTCATGTGAGCCACTTTAAGAGTGTGGGGACGGTTCAGGGGATAATTTCAATAGAGGTGATCCCCGTTCTATCGGAAGATTTTTAGGAAACTGAATGGCTGCAGGCCAGATTTCGGAGGGAATTTTCTGGAATTTGGATGTAGCGCCCAAAGGCGTAAATACAGGGTTGAACGATGTATGAGAGGGGATATAGTATGGGGGCAACGGAGCAGGTATCTGTCTCCGGAGGTTGTTTTAGGAAGGAGAGGAGGACTCTCCTACAAATATACAATATGAGGTCATTATACCCCATGACTACACTTTCAATGGAACATCTGGAGCCGCTCTCTTTTGAGAGCAGGATGGAGGTACAGGAGAGCAACATCCTGTACTCCAGCCGCTCTGTTCCATCCGTTCAGTCATGGTGTCTGCCACCTCATTCCCGCCTGGAAAAGAACTCCCCGTCCAGCAGCATTCAAGAGCCTCCACTCAGTCAGGACAGCTGTGTCCTGACAGAGGAGGCTTTGTCGTCTTTGAGCAGTTCAACTTATCAGACCCGCGTTTTCGGCTCATTCTATGACACCAGCTCACGTCACTCCGGTATCAGAAAGAGTGGCAGAGCTGATGCCGATGGCTTTATGACTTGTTTTAAAGCCCGCATTCATGATGAGTTTAACGATAACTATGCGCTTGGACATGGCCTGCGTAAGGAATATTTTGACTTCAAAGACCACAGAAACGGATTTGCCACCAGTGTCGGCAAGCTGGTCGCCCAGTACGATAAGACCCATGATCAGCAGGATGTATTTGAGTTCACCAAGACAGTCAGAACCGATTCTGAAGGTAATCCGGATCAGCTTGTAAACTCCTCTGGACGTAATCCTGTTGGCATTCCTCATGGTGATGAGAAGTTAAACAAATCTGCAAAGTCCCAGGGAAAGGCCAATGATGACCTTGAAGATGATGTGAATCAGGCTGCTACTGAGCTTGAAAACGAGGAGGAAGAGCTTTCAGATGATACTCAGACGCTTTTAGATGCAAATAAAGCTTCTCAGAAACACCATGATTCCTTAAACAAGAGCAAGAGCAAGAAAAAAGGCAAGAAGACCGGCAATAGCACTGAGAGCTCCAAGCCACAGGTTAAGAACGCCCAGGCATGCAGCCTTTTCACGATCTTCAAAGAGGAGTACAGAGAGCTTTGGGAAAATTATGGCAATGAAGGTGCAAAACTTATTATTGATAAATATCACTCGTCGAGCTTTTTACCAGAAGAGGCAATAGCATCTTGCAGTGAGGACGGCTCTCCAATGATTCTGGTAACCTGCTTTAACTCACAAAAATACATTTTCAACTTCAGGCTGTTCTTGAATGAGTTTCTGGCAGTCACAAGCGTGATCCCGATTATGTACTGCCCTGAATGCAAAGAGTTAAAGCTTGGCTATATTGACGGCATGGACTATCCGGCAGCTGGAAACAGCATGCTGAGCATAGCTTTGGTTAATGATATTCTTGAAGGTGTTTTCACGAAAAGACGCTCAATCAACAGTTATGTACCTGATATTCAGCGGGACTTCTGTTTGGGAGGTGATTACCTGAATAGAACCTTCAGATATCATCAGCTGTTTACAACACATATTGGCCACTTTCTGATCAAATCAGTGCTTTCATTTCTGGCAAAGGCATCTACTGATGAGACCCCGATCTCTGTACTGTCAATTCAGGGGCGCTCCAAGGTAAGCGACGAAATCAGGTCAAACATGTCTGAGGACGATGTTTC
>NZ_JALKIK010000083.1:0-3831 GCF_023050955.1 Anaerobiospirillum sp. NML120511 | reverse complement strand
GCACTTTATGATATTTATACTTTGTCATAAACTCATACCTAAAGTCAGATCAGTGGCAAACTATATGAAAAAGTCTTTAATAATCGACTTGATAGCTAAATGGGAGGACGGTCAAAGTCGTGGACTTGGCAAAGGGGAGCGTAACAGCTATTTACCATGGATCAATATTAGAACTTTTCATTCAGAGACATCTCGGTACAGGGTTCCGTCCAGTAAGCTGAACAGGACTGTCCACTTGATGTCCAGTGGAGAGTTAAATGTATTTCAATATTTGGAATGGCAGGACAATGTATACGACATAAAGGAGCAGTACCCGCTGGACCCTCACCTGACATGTGAAATTGCCAGAAATATGGGAATTCTTCATCCTGGGTACTGCAATGGAGGAATGGTTATGACCTCCGATTTTCTGGTCAGTATGAGGACGAAAAATGGCAATTTAGAAGATTTTGCAATCCAGGTTAAGTACTCAGATAAAGATATTGATAGGCGGACACTGGAAAAGATCCGCATCGAGAAAGGGTATTGGGATGCCAAAGGAGTTACATTTCAGCTGATATACTCAAGCACTATGAGTTCTGTACTTATCAAAAATCTTAACTGCTTGTACAGAATGAGGCAGGAGATTTACCCTGAAGAGGATTTATTAAAACTTTTCAATGTTTTCGGTAAACTCAGGGAAGCTCTCTATGATGTTATGGTTTCTGCATTACCAGATACCCATTACATAGAAGTACCTTCTGGCGCACGTTACACCATACGTGAGGGTATACAGATTCTGTGTGCAAAGAAGTTTTTAAAGTTCCCAGTCAATCTAAAGCTGCTTAATGACTGCATGCTGGGCGAAGTTGAGGAGAGTCAAGTTGATGTTTAATAAGAACGAAGTTCTGTCAATCGACAGTGTCTCTCATCGAGTCCTTTACTCCGATACTGACAGTACTGCTCTTTATCCAATATCTGGTAATAAGCAAAGTAAAATTACCTACAAGGTTGTTGATACTAAAGAGCTTGAGAGACAGCTGAGATGCGGTGCAGTAAGAGTCGTAGAAGATCCTTATGAGCAGCTGAGAAACATGTCTATCAGTGAGAGTAAGGCTGTTGAGGAAAATTTTTGTCTTATTTCGTCAATTGTTTCTAACAATGAAGTCTTATA
Source organism: Anaerobiospirillum sp. NML120511 (assembly GCF_023050955.1). Lineage (NCBI taxonomy): Bacteria > Pseudomonadati > Pseudomonadota > Gammaproteobacteria > Aeromonadales > Succinivibrionaceae > Anaerobiospirillum > Anaerobiospirillum sp. NML120511. Next base: position 2,678 of record NZ_JALKIK010000083.1, on the reverse strand, counting down.
CTCTCGTAAAGCTCTTACTGTTGCGCTTAACGAAGCATCCAATGGCAGCAGGAGCATGCTGCGTAAACTGTACAGGCTTATTGCCAGATGGTTTCAAAGAGGCCAATGTAAGGCGGCTCTCATCCCTGATTATCGTGCTGTAGGTCATTCACCAAGAACTTTTTCTGCTAACCCTGGCAGAAAAACTGGCATTGATAAACCTTTATTTGATAAGTCTCTAAAGACTTTAATGACAGCCACTATCAAGGACTATGTTCTGACACAGAATGGCGTATCTTTAAGAAAGGCTTATTCATTTCTCATTGCTCGCTATTCAGATAAGTATCCTGAATCGCCTGTTCCAACATTCGGACAGTTTTCTTCATTCTATTATCGAACCTATAACAGAAGAGATCGGAACCAGCTGAAGCATTCTCCGATTGTATTCAACAAGGATATTTTAGCCAAGCAGGGGTCTGTATATGAAGCAAGCTCAGGCCCAGGTGACGTTTACGAGGTTGATTCTACTCCGGATAATGTTTATCTTTGCTCCTCATTAGATCCTGCCCTTCCAGTAGGACGACCTGTACTGTATTCAGTTACGGATCGTTTTACAGGTCTGATTGTTGGCATACATGTATCTTTAGAGAACGCACAGTATAAAAGTGCTGCTGAAGCGCTGTACTGTGCAATTTCTGATAAGAGCCAGTACTTTAAGGAAAACTTTGATATCCATATTTCTTTTGACTGGCCATCCTTTGGTATTCCTAACTGTATATGTGCAGACAATGCTGAGCTTGAGGGCAGCAGAATAGAGCTTTTTGCGCGTAACCATGGGGTAACGGTCATTAACTCTGCCCCATATCGCGCAGATCATAAGGGCACTGTTGAGTCTTCAATCGGTATGATTCAAAGTGAGCTCCGTTTTATGCTCAAGCAATCAACCGTATGTGAAATTAGTCAGAAAAAAGCAGGCGCTGTTGATAACCGAACAAAAGGCGTGCTTACTCTCAATGACTACAGACGAATGGTTCTTCTTGCCGTAAACACTGTTAATGCACGTATTAAGAGCAAGATGCCTAATGACTATCCTGTATCACAGGATTGCAGCCCTGTAGCTCTCTGGAGCTGGGGGTGCGCAAATCGCCCTGCATTTTTGAAGAGTAACTTCAATCAGGAGTCCTTGAGGTTAAGCCTTCTTCCTCAAAAGAACGCAAGTGTTTCAAGAGAGGGAATCAAGTGTAATGGCATAATGTATACCTGTAAGCAGCTTGAGAATGAAGGCTGGTTTGATCGTGACAGTAACTCCAAGCGTCCTTACCATCCGGTTATGGCCATAGATAACGGCAATGTTGGCAATGCATGGATTTATCCTGACCCGGAAAAACATCCGTCTACCTACTTTCAGTGCAGACTTAAGCAGGAGAGCGCCTACTTAAATGGATGTTGCCTGTTTGAAGCTGAAAAGCTTCAAAAGTGCAGAAATGACGCCAAATCCCGAACCAGGCAGAAGCAGGATCATATTAGATCCTCCAACTACAAAAAGATGCAGGATATAGTCAGTAGTGCACGCTCCAGAAACGGTACAGACTCAACTGAGCTGAGTGAAAAAGATAAACTGGCTCTTCTCAAAATCATAAGAGATGAAGAGCAAAATCATGACAGTAGATCCCGCTCTTTTAACAAGCCAAACTCTAAAAATATTGAGGATTATGATAATAAAAATTCATCATCATCTAACAGTGCTACAGAGGAGAGTTCTTGGTGTATCTTTGATCTGTACTCTGATATTTTTAGCAGCAGGGAGTCCTAAAATTGAGTCATGCCGATAATCCTGGATTTGTGTATGCCAAGCTTTCCAGACAGGATAATCCTTTCTTCAGGGGAAATGTGCTGATCGAGGCTCTTCCAGATTATGACAGCTGTAGTAGTCTAGACATACTAAAAGAGCTCAATCGAAAAAATCCTAAAAGCTCAAAGGATATGAAGTCGATTGAGGCAAGAACATCTTTTTTGCAGATATGTCTTAGAAATGTGTTCATTCCTACCCACCGCCATATCGCTCTCATGCGTACCGTTGATGACCTGCTGCGTTATGGGTACTTTAGTCAGAGGGGAAGACATGTTATTGAAGTAAAGTCTGATACCGGCGCAGATGGGGCGACTATACAATGTCTTTCTGAGAGCGAACTTTACGTTGAAAGAGGGGTACAAAAGTATCCAGAGTATAGAGACCACTCAGATGAGGCTTTTTGCAGCACTACTCCTTCGGTATGTCTGATTGGATGGTCTGGTATTGGTAAAACTTCAAGTATTAACCATGTAATACAGCTTTATCCTCAGGTGATATTACATCGTAAATCTATTCTGAACGATGAGTTCACGCAGCTGGTATGGCTTAAGGTAGAATGCCCATCAAAAACACGCCCAAAAGCAGTATGCTCCGCTATTCTTGGAGCCATAGATGAGGCACTGGGAACATCATATAAGTCCAAAATTACTCAGCCAATGAGTCAGGAGCGAGCTAGAGCCATTACAACAGATGCCCTTAAAAGCTACTTTGTTGGCGTTCTTATTATTGATGAAATACAGAATATCTCTGACCAGCGAAATAATGAGACATTTTTTAACTTCATCGTTGAGCTTACGAATACTGTTAAGGCTTCATTAATCTTTATCGGCACCCCTAAGGTTAAAAA
>NZ_JALKIK010000082.1:0-4489 GCF_023050955.1 Anaerobiospirillum sp. NML120511 | reverse complement strand
TGGACGCTCAGTACCGTTAAAGCCCCAGACACCCTTGATGGTGTGCTTGTCCATGTCCATGGTCTCGGAGCCGTAGCACCAGCATGGGGTAACAGTCAGGGTTACATCAACACCCTCACGGCGGAACATCTCGGCGCAGGCAGCAGCTTCAGGAACACGGCCGATAGTGGTATCAGCGATAACCACCTCAACTGGAGTACCGTCAGCATACTTGAGGTTGGAACGCAGCAGGTCGGCAGCGCTCTTTGCCATGTTCATGGTCTGCTCTTCAAGAGACTCACGAACCTTCAGTGGGCCACGACGGCCATCGATAGTAGGACGAATACCAATCTTAGGATGTGACATGATGATTACCTTACATTGCATACTGCATCAGGGCAGTGTTTGAATACATTCCCGGGCAGTGACAGGCTGTGCTGTAAATGCCTGATATCAGGTCGGGCAGCCGGTATCATTGCTCTGTTGTGACAGCTCAGTGCTCTGCGCCCCAGGGCGCATTGCATCTGCAGAAGCAGTGCTCCTGCGTATTGCATCTTCAGAACCTGTGGTCCTGGCGCTTTGCGCTGTGCTGTCAGTACCGCAGCGGCTGCTGATACAGCCCTGGCCGTTGCGGTAGCAGTGCAGACCTGTGGTCTTTACTGCTCTTGCTGTCTGTTATGGCAGCTCAAGGCCTCAAATCAGGCCTGTGGGTGATAAATCTTGAACTCGGAGGACTCAAGAATGACACGGCGGCCTTCCTCAAGATCCTTAAATTCGCCAAGTCCCAGCTTCTGAGCCAGGAGATTGCCATAAGCTGTGGCTTCCATTGGGCCTGCAACTACCTCAAGACCGGTTACAGTTGCTACCAGCTGGCACAGGAATGAAGACTGGGTGCCGCCGCCAATCATGTGCAGGCGGGTGAACTTTCTGCCCATGATGGACTCAATGTCCTGCAGGGTTGAGTGGTACTTGTGAGCCAGGGAGAGGTAAATCACTCTGAAGTAGTCAAATGGGTGCTCAAAGCCGCTGCCCAGCAGTGAGTTAATGGCTTCAATTACGTCAAATTCGTTCTGGGCAAAGACAGGGGCATCAACATCAACCCAGCTGTCAACCTTGCTTGAGCTTACCCATGCGGTGATTTCATCAAATGGAATCTTGCGGTTTTCACGTTCTTCAAGCTGGGTCTTTAACATTTCAAGAATGTACAGACCTGTGATGTTCTTGAAGAACATATTTGAGCCGCCAAAGCCGGTTTCATTGGTCAGGTTGCGCTCAAAAGCAGCTTCACTGATAACAGGCTCGTCGGTAAGGCCGCCAATCAGGGACCAGGTGCCGCAGGAGAGGAAAGCGGTATTGCGATCGGTATAGGCTTCAGTAAGCAGTACGGCGCTGGCGGTGTCATGGGAGGCACAGGCTATAACCTTGATGTCTCTGTTGAGCTCACGCAGCTCAGGGATCAGGCTGTTTTTGATGGAGCCTACGGTTTCAGTAGGGTAGATGACAGGAGCAAAAATGCTCTCGTCGATATTCCAGGCATTGAGAATGGCTGGTGAGAAATTGCGGCTGCGCAGATCAAGAATCTGTGAGGTTGAAGCAATGGTCAGCTCGGCGCGCTTTTCACCTGTGAGCATGTAGTTGAGCAGATCTGGCAGGAAAAGCAGTTTGTCGATCTTCTGCCAGGTACCGGCAGCATCCTTGCCCTCATCTGCATCTTTCTTTAAGACCAGCAGCTGGAACAGGGAGTTGATGGACATGATCTGATTGCCGGTGGCCATAAAGATGTCCTTGAGGCTCATGCTCTGCTGGGCAAAATCATAGCCTTCATTATGGCGGGCATCACGGTAGGAAACAGGGGTTGCCAGCAGACTGCCGTCCTTGCCGGTAAGACCGAAGTCAACACCCCATGTGTTTACGGCAATGGAGGAGATTTCGTGGGCGTGAGCCTTAATGGTCTCTACCACCTTGTTAACAATCTTGTCCCACTCCCAGCGGCTGCGGCCATCTTCCATAACGCGCTGATGAGACATACGCATCACCTCTTTAGTGGTGAAACGTCCGTCTTCAACAGCTCCAAGAATGGCACGGATTGAGGTTGCGCCGAAATCAAATGCTAAAGAATACTGAGCCATAATTCCAATCCTCCGGGGCGGCTGCAGTGCTGTATCAGCTTCTTGCTGCAGCATGATGCCTGGATTTAAAAGAAGTCTGTGTACCTGATCAGGGCGTTATTTTTGTGTTTACAGCTGCATTTTTTCAGATCTGAAGCTGCATCCCTGCCGGTATGAAACGGGTAACCATTGCCAGCACCTCTTCACATGGAGCCTGACTGAGCCTGCAGGGCTCAAACATGCCCCTGCAGAGCTGGTCTGCAGGAACATGGGCTTGTGTGTGTGTTTGAGTGTGTTGGAGGGTGACTTTCCTTAAGCTTTAGATGTTTAAGGCCTGTGGATGGTATCCACCTGTGCGCAGCTGGGCAGGCTGTCAGGCTTGCTCATACTGCCGGCTGGTCACTTTGCCTGGTACTCTGCAACCTCTTGAGGCTGTCATGTGGGACTGCCCGGATAAGCAGCTGCAGAGCTGGTGTTGGTTAATCGTAAAGAGTTCTGCGCACTCTCAGGAAAAAACCGCATTTGTTCCGGCTTTTTCCTGAGAGGCCTCGATTTTTATACCATCAAGGCCCCGCAGATGACCAGGACTTATTCCCGGCCTGTGATCTGTGTCTTAATTAGCTCTTTTTGGAGTTAAACAGGGCGTAAACGAAGATTACAGCCATGCAGACAAAGGCGGTGAAGTAAGAGGAGCGTACTGCTGCTTCCTCACCGGAGAAACCTGGAACCATGAAAGCCAGAGTTGAGTTGTCGATGAATGAACCCATGATTGGGGTGATGACAGCGCCACCGATGATGGCCATGATTAAGCCGGCTGCGCCTAACTTTACGTCATCACCAAGACCGCGCAGAGCGATACCGTAGATGGTTGGGAACATTAAGGACATGCAGGCTGAGATTAACATCAGGCAGATAATTGAGACGCCGGATGGAAGATATATAGTACCAAGGGTTACAGCCATACCAGCGGCGGCTACAGCAGCCATGAGGCGTGGAGCGTGGATGTACTTCATAAGCCAGGTGCATACCCAGCGGGCGCCTACGAACATGAATACAGCGTAGATGTAGAAGTCAACGGCTTCGTGCTCAACCATGTCGGTCAGGGCCATGATGTACTTGATCATCCAGGTCCAGACGGCAATCTGCATACCTACGTAGAAGAACTGGCTGATTACGCCGAATACGTAACGCTTGTTGGACATCAGGTTGGACAGTGAGCCCATGAAGTTGATGTCATTGCCGCTATCCTTGAGATCAGACTTCTGACGGAAGAAGAAGGCCCAGATAACGAGAGCAATGGCAATCAGACCAACGTATGGAACACATACCCAGAACAGCTCGCCTACGCGTATGGAGCTTAACTCTGATGCGCTCATCTCAAGACGCTCTTCATAAGTAGCAGGGTTGAGGTGGGCAAGAATTACAAACTTGGCAAGGAACAGGCCCATGATGGAGCCTACTGGATTGAAAGCCTGAGCGAAGTTAATGCGGCGGATGGCAGTCTCTTCAGAGCCAAGGGCAATGACATATGGGTTACAGGTAGTTTCCAGTACGGACAGACCGCCAGCCAGAATAAAGATGGATACGAGGAAGATGTCGTAAACCTGGAAAATGGCGGCTGGAATATAGCCCAGGGCACCGATAATGTAGAAGCCCAGACCAATTAACACACCGTGACGGAAAGAGTACTTCTTAATAATGAGTGCTGCAGGGATGGCCAGACAGGCATAGGCACCATAGAAGGCAATCTGAACAAGCGAGGAGTCAACAGCTGACATCATGAAGATTTTGCCAAAGGCAGGTACCAGGTTGTCAGTGATGTTGTTGAGCAGGCCCCACAGGACGAAGCAGGAGACCAGCATGAAGAAGATGACTTTCTTATCGGCTGGTACTACATCATCATTAGGCTTACTTGCCGGATTAAGATCCATTTTAGCGGCGCTTTCCATATCAAAACCTCTTGTGACAATTCCACTTTCTTAAGAGTTGCTGCAGGTGCTGTGACCTCTCTTAAGGCTTTACCCTTATATAAGTCATGGGCTGTGCCTCTGACTTGAGGGCGGGCAGTTCGGAGGGCTCATCTGAGCGGTCCGGCAAAGTAACTGCCATATGACCAGGAAACCTTGCAGGGCGGCATTTCTTTTCTGTTATCAATGCAGCGTGGCTGCCTGCCTTTTACCTGCTGTCCGATATCTTGTATAAGACGTCTGAGCTTTATCTGCACCGGGGCTTTGTAAATCTTCGGTAAATTTATTAAATGCCCCAAGGCAGATGATAAATAAAACTTTCCCACAATTATGTACTAAATAAATAGATATCCGTCAATGACAAATATTGATGTGCATAAGACTCTTACTAGTTTTGCGATAAATAAGCGGAATAAGACAAAAACAAATTTAAAT
>NZ_JALKIK010000081.1:0-4600 GCF_023050955.1 Anaerobiospirillum sp. NML120511 | reverse complement strand
CGTACGTACTAAATTTATGTGGGGTGTGATGCTGGACCTGATTTCTTTAAGATTTCTGCATGTTTATTAACAAGCAGGAGACTTATATGGGTGTTAAAAATGAAACACCAGTAGCTTCTTGTAAACGACAAGGGGTTACAGAGGATATCCTCATGGGAGCAGTAATCAACTCCGGACTCAGCTCTTTCCAAATCGGGTTCATGTATGGCGTTGCACCGTCATATGTATGCAGTCTGGCAATAAAGAACCTTGGCGAAGACGCTTTCTGCAGCATGGAAAAAGAGGCTCTTGCCAGGCTGCGCAGCAAGATTGGTGAACTCCTCCTTGCTGGAAGATCTCAAAGCGAGGCGGCAAGGGAGTGTGGCATATCAGGACACGCATTTAGACAGCTATCAATAATGCAGGCTGAGTCTTTCACCAGAGCCACTGATGGCATATGTGTTGTGGATGATGACGAGGACCAGCATGAGGAGTATGAGCTTCCAGATATGGGGGCAAACAGGATCAATCTGAAGTATCTGGACTTTGAAATCTCCTATACGACAAGCAAAGAACCTGAGGAGTCAATCCTTTCAATTTGTAGATTTCTGATAGGAGGCGGCAATGCTTCTTCCTAAACATACCAGAATCATAATCATCAACAAACCTGTAAATGCAAGGCTTGGCATCCCGGGTATGATGAATCTGCTGTTCAGTAACTCTTTAGGCCTGTTTTGGGATGGTGTGGAGCCCATAACAGTTGTTACATTTAATTTGAAGCAGCGTATATGTAAAATCCTGACTGTTGACGATTCAGGCATTACCTGTTCCAGCCGGGTTCTAAGGCGAGGGCGTTTTCAGTATATGCTGCGACATGAGCTGATGCCAACAAGCATAAAAAGGCATGAGCTTGAGGCTCTTCTTCAGGAAGGAACAATAAAAAGATTCAACAGACAGCGTTTTTAGTTGCATTATGAGATGAATTAAGGGAATCATAGCGATTATGATTCCCTTTATTTTTGGAGATCATTTAATTGTCTGATATTACCCCATCCCCTGGCTCACGTCATGACGCCCCTGTACAGGTACCTATTGAGCAGCATCTTAAGGTTGTCAGGATGAACCATGAACTTGCAAACCAGGTTTATGAGCTCAAACAAGACAAAATCGAGCTCAACAACGAGTTAGCTGCCAAACACAGTAAGATTGAGCTGCTAAACAAGACAATCAACTTCTATGAAGACCTTTTCAGCAGCAACAGCTTCTTAAAATTAATCGGTAAAGAAATATCCAAACTAATCAAACTGATGTTAAAAGGCAAGGCATCCCCAGAAGAGTTGCTTGTCAGAATTAAAGACATTGTCAGGTTCAAAAATCAATCCGAAAGAAGAAGCAGAGCTGAGGGGTTGGGTGCTGTTTCTAAAGGAGAGGCTGCAAAAAACCGTGCTCGCGCCATAGCTGACGCTGATGCTGCCAGTCAGCTCGACACAAATGATCAGGAAGATGAGGCCACTCTTCCAAAACAGGACAATACGGTCTTTTCATTCGAAAACAAGGAGGTGGGAAATCATTATGAGCATGTTACATCATGTCGCAGACAGGGCATGACTATTCTGGACATCTTGAATAATAGTCCTCAAAAAGACATTTTTGATTTTAAGACAGGCTCTGATCCTGATGGTGACGTATACAGCTTAAACAATGATTCTGAGCAGATGCACAGAGAAATTGCTGAGCAAAAGACTTTCGACCTCATCGAGAAAATCGACGGTATTGAATATGCCATTATGCTGAGCAGTACTGGTGTACAAATCATTGACGAAGCAGGCACCCCCAAGAGTCTTCACTCAAAGGGACTGCACAGGGTGAAGATAATAAACGCATCCAGTATTGAGCATAAGTCACTGGTCCTGGTTCCTGAGTACAGCTATGTAAATCCAGACTGCGATTATGAGTCCTCTGATCCTGAAAGACTCTCGTTAAGCGCCAACAACATAAGTGGAAGCAAATTCATTTTCAGGTTAAGCAGAACTGGTCCTGAGTTTGACTGCCTGCTTGATTTATCTGATGAGAAAATAAGCGAAATCTCTCAAAATGTCAGCAAAGATTTCGTTGAAAACAACTTTGCTGGTCTGACGGCTGTCCGGGAGCTGCGCAGAGAAAGTGTCCAGATCAGAGAGCAGTTCTACAACCGCATTTATGAGGCAATCTATCATAATGACAAAAAGGCCCTGGGGTCAGTTGTCAATGAGCTTCTAAAGGTAAAGTACAAACAGATTTGCAAGTATGGCAGGCTTGAATCAGCGGTTGTTCAGCCTTCAGCTCCATTAGTTCTGTTCAGCGGGCATGCTCGCACCATGGTTTCAGGTGCGTCAGGACAAGGGGCAGAGTTAATGGCAAACACGCTTTTCAGCAGCTTCAGTACTGTATGGTACAAGAGCTCTGTATCAGTAGGTCTTATAAGCAGTGCTGTTTCTTCCTTCGTGGGCTTTAACACCTCCAAGAATGCTGTTTACCAACACTCAAAGCAGGGCAACGAGTCATATATCTCGCAACCTCATGTAGTAAACCTGATTAATGCTGTAGGCATGATTATGTCCCTCAGCTCTAATGCCAGCCTCAAAGTCATTCGAGATTCTAAACTGATCATGATGGATGAGGTGACTTCAAAACTGCTTGAAGATGGCGCTGCCCGAGTTAAATACAACTTTTCTCTTATGAATGGAAGAGCCTCTAAGGAGCGTCATGTATGCATATGCTATACAGGCTCAAGAGAGTTTCGGCATATCGTTGCTCTGCTTAATGCGAATGCGGCTGGTTTTAGTGCAGTCGTACTTCATACTGACGGATTCATTGGCTACAAAAAGTTCATCCGCAAGGTTGCAAAGACATTGGGAATAACACACTGCCAATGCATCTCTCACGCCCGTCGTGCATTCGTAAGAGCCATGAAAGACAGTGGTCTTATGGCTGTTTATGAATCACTTCTTGAAGTCGAGGAACAAACAAACACAGGCATATTGATGGCTATTGAGCGGGCCTTTGATGACAATACCATTTCAGAAGTTCAGAAACTGATATTGATGTTTGTACATCTGATTCGTATGCTGTTCTCAATGGAGAAAATCTTTATATCAGATACTCCTGCCAATGAGGTTAATAAGTTCCGCGCCCCTGAGTTTATGGAGAAGCTCAGCAAACAGAGGCAGGATACCTCAAGCATTTTATTCTTTCTGGCTGACAGCATAATTACAGAGCTTGCCGATGTCCACGGCCTTGCAGTACGTACCAGCGATGGTAAAAGCTACAGGCAGTCAGAAGAGTTGTGCAATTGCAGCTATTTTTCAAATGCTGTTGTTTACTGGATGAACCACAGGAATAACCTGAAAAACTTCTTGGAGAATCCAGAAGTTGAGCTCAGCACCAATGCTATTGAGAGAGCTCATAGAGGTCTCGTTGTCTCCTACAATCACTTCCACTACATGAATACAGTGGGGGGCAGCCAGGCCTTTGCCAATCTCATTACAGCTAAACAGAACTGTATTTATGCTGGAGTAGATCTTAAGCACTTCATTGAGTATGTACTGCTTGAGTACATTAAGGCTCGACAGGAGATCTTCAAGGATGAGGAGCTGATTGAGCAGATTAATTCAGATTACAGAGAACTGTCTGGGCTTGAAGACTTTGATATACGAGATGAGATGTGGCTCATGCCAGGAAGACGCACTCAGATTGTTCCGGATCCTGAAACAGGCCTCATGATTAAAGTTGTACGTGAGCTTTCTGATCCTGTTAACCCGTCAACATTTATTCTCAAATATATCAATGTTGATGTCTTCAATCCTTATGTTTATAAGCGGAAGATGAGGGGAAACGGATTATTTTCTGCTGATTCGCATGGTTTCTCAAAGTCATCAGAAGTCAAAGTGCGGACCGACTCCGAATCCACCTCAACCGTTAGTACGGAACAAGATAAAGCAATCGCTGAAGTCACAGATCACAGCCCAGTCCACAGCCAGAAAGGAAAGCAATCCTGCCCTGCCCCCGACCATGAGTCAAAGCCAGCCTGTCCAGAAAGCAACTCAGACTCACGCTCAACTCAAAACGTACAGTCGGGGCGACCCGGCCATGAAAGCCGTTACAGTGTTTGTGCCGTGCAAGAGCATACTGAAGGATTACAGCCTGTTGGGGAGAGCGAACCAATGCTTAACCGTTCAGTCCTTGAGCAAGAGCCAGACCCCAGCTAACACTATAGGTAAGCGAGATAAGACGAAAAAAAACCCACACCTAATATATAGGTATGGGTCGATACGATTATCTTAGCTAACGCTAAGCTTATCTATAGTAAAAAGTCAGCCCATTGTATAAAAAGCCACTTGAATGTGGTAGGGGCTTTATCGCTTAAATTTACTGTTTTCTTGTGCATGCACTTATAATTTGCTGTTTTTGAGCTCTTTTTGCCCCTCTGAAACATACTTCCTTAATAAAAACCGGTAGAAGTATGGTGTCGCAATCAGATCGCAATGAAGGCTCTTTCAGCAGAAAGTCTACTGTCATCAGGAATGGCTTAATTATAGGGTTTTGCAGAAATATATACACCCCACATAAATTTAGTACGTAC
>NZ_JALKIK010000080.1:0-5484 GCF_023050955.1 Anaerobiospirillum sp. NML120511 | reverse complement strand
GTGACCCTCAACTGGTCAGGATATGGCATCAATGCCGAGCTCGACCTGAGCCAGGCAATTGGCACAGCCCCAATATTTGCCCAGAACGATGCTGCAGCCCGCTTCCGCGTCAGCTACAGCTTCTAAATATAGAAAGGCCATATCCCAGGAGGGCACAAAAACAAAAAACTGCACAAACGAAAAAAAACTAAAAATCAGGGCAACACCCCAAGGTGTCACCAGGATAACAGTAAGCAGCGGCAGCGCAGGCCGCTGCCCGAGATAACAGTAAGTGCAGCCGCTCCTGCGGCTGCCATCCTGAACAGACAGCACAACGATAAAAGAGATAACAGTTTCAAGGACGGCCTCTACGGGCCGCCTCGGAGATAACACAAAGCATCGCAGCCGCGATGTGCCATGAGATAACAGCAGCATAGCTGCATCCCGACCGCCAAACTCAGGAATGGGGCTGCAGGGCACGGGCTCTGCCTCAGGCCCTGCCCGCAATGCGGCCAGACCAGGGGATCAGGCAGGTGCTGAAAAATGCAGCTGAAAAATTCAGAAAAACACTGTACAAACTGTTTTGTAAAGTGTATAGTAAATTCAGTGCGGTCCTGAAGATAACAGTATCAGCAGCCAATAACAGTATGGCTGGCAAATCAAACAGACAAAGTAAAAAGCGACCTCACATCAGTCGCATGGATAACAGTTTTTACCCGGCAGCAGACCGGGGCATACCGAACAAATTAAGGAAGTACTTATGAGCCTTACCACCGCTACCCGCCTTAACAGCGATCTCTCCACCCTCATGTCCATTCCGGTTGAGCTGGCCTCCTCAGCTGACGCCTCCACCACCGGCTGTACCCGCGCCGCCTGCAGAGGCCATGCTGCAGCAAAGGCAGCTCACGGAGCTTCCTGCGTCAGTGGCGCCAGAGTACAGCTGTGCGACAGCCGCTTTACCGGAGCAAAGTCAGCCACCGGCTCTCATGCCTTTACCGCCTCTGAGGCCGCGCTGCTGGGCCTGAACACCTTCCACGGTCCAGCTGAGCACGCAGCTGCTTCCTGCAGCAATGCTCAAAGCTCTGCCGGTGGCAATGGCAGCAGCGGCACCAGAGTTGGCAGCAATGCTGGCAGCAAGGGCGACTGCAGCACCGACGACCGTGCTGACAAAGGCAGTAGCAAGGACGGCGATGCCGTCCATGGCGCTGGCGCAGCAGGCGCCACTGGCCGTGCTGCCTGCTCAGGCGGCTCTGCCTGCTCAGGCAGTGCAGGCGGCGCTGTCGGCACAGGCGGTGAAGCCGCCTGGGCTGAACAGGAGGCTGGTGTGGCCCGTGAACTGGGACTGCCTGCCAATTTCAATCCGCTGGTGACCCGCTGCATTATTCGCAACGGGGTTATGCTCAATTCAAAGGAATCCCGTCAGCACAGCCTGCATCTTTATGACCTCATCAAAAAGGGTATGACCCGCACTGCTGCCGTGGTGATGGCTCTGACCATGAGTATCCCTGTATGGGTCAATGATGCCCAGGCCCGTCCGGCAGCCGGTCTGCCGGTCAATATCAGTGCCACCAATGCCACTGTCACTCATAACCCTAATCTCAATGATCTGAGCATTCACAGCACAGCCCCCAACTCCCTGCTGATCTGGGACAGCTTTAATGTCGATGCCGGCCACAGCGTTACCTTCTCCAGTGATGCACGAGGAGCAGCATCATTCCTCAATGTGGTCAAAGGCGGCGGTCGCAGTCACATCAATGGCATGCTCAAGACTCAGGCCAATACCACCGGTACCGGCCCGGCTACCGGAGCCAAGTCCTTTAATGTCTATATCATCAATCCTGATGGCATTACCCTTGGTACCAAAAGCTCGGTCTCGGGTATAAAGAATCTCTACCTGGGCACAGCCAAGCCCGATCAGAAACTAATGGACCGCTTCAAGGACAGCAACCCGGCCGCTGCTGCCATAGGCATGGACAGCCTGCCTGATACCCTTGGTATGGGCAAAGTAAAGATGTTCAACCGCATCAGCGCTGACAATATCAAGGTCAACGCAGGTCAGATAGTAATTGGTGAGGCCGATGAAGTGCTGTCAGTAGCCACTGACAAAACCGGTCTTGAGCTGCACAGCTCCACAGGACGCATCGACATAGGCGGCAAGCTCGACAGCAAGATGGGCAATCAGGTGCTGACCTATCGCCAGTTCCTTGAGAACAGGGGCCTCAAGGCAGCAGGCAAGGACGAGGTCAATGCCCATGGCACCCACGCAAAGGGCCTGTATGTAGACCACTCTGATGCCTTTGCCATTTATGAGGGCTCGGACTTCCATGAGGGCCTCAAAGAGACTGTTAACAATGGCCACGGTCCTGTTACTGAAAACCGCCTCAATCAGAAGCTGTGGCTGGCCGATGACATTGTGCTTGATTACGACAATACCCCAGGTCAGTACGGCTATGAGTTCACCGGCAGCTTTGACGGTGCCTTCAACACCATTACCCTCACAGGTGAGGTAAGGGACAATGGCAAGGGTAATGTGCACGGTATCTTTGGCAAGGCCAGCAACGCCTCTTTCAGCAATCTCAAGATCATGTCTGACGGCCTTGCGCTGGACAGCTCCCTCAATGGCAAAGAGCTGCACTTTGGAGCCCTTGCTGGTGTACTTGATAATGCAACTGTCAACAATGTGGAAATCCGTGGCTTTGAACTCGACCTCAACGGTAATGCCCTGCATGCTGACTCCAGCATCGGTGCTCTGGCAGGTACAGTCAAAGGCCACAACAAAATGAGCAATACCACAGCCTCATGGTCCACCTTTACAGCCGATGAGCTCTCTGCCGCCAGAACAGGCGACAAGGTGGGCAATTTTGCAGGCCGCATCGACGGCAGCATTGACAAGGCCTGGATGGTCTACAGCCCTGCTCACACTCCAGAGCACACCGGCACTGCCGTGCTTGCCGCTGTGGGCAGCGGTGATGGCAGCGCCATTGCAGGCAGCTTTGCTCAGGCATGGCAGAAAGCTCACCATGAGCTCACCGCCTCAGGCATGAGCTCAGAGCAGGCCACTGACTTCCTGCACACTTCCTACGCCACCGATGGCAGCCTTGCTGACGGCACTCTTTCCGGCCGCTACAAGGGCTTTATGCAGCCATTTTTCATTGAGGACTTCAACTTCACCTATGATGGCACCAGCCACAACTATGCAGACCTCGTGAACAATGAGGGCTTTGATATCAATGCCCACCTCAACAAGAACAATGGCCTTGACTACTCCCAGAGCAATGCCGGCCAGCACGAGTTTGTCTTCACTACCTCTGACAAGAGCGGTGCCGGTGGCCACGACTTCTATTTCAGCTACAGCCATGCCGGTGATACCTGGGATAAAAACGGCGGCGGCAGCGGCTCCATTCATGACCGCAACAACCGCCACGACAGCATGTCTGGCACCGGTACCCTTAACATCAACAAAAAGCAGCTCACCGTTAACATCAAGGATCAGACTGTAGTCGAGGGTACTCAGGCCAACACAGCCATCGACAGCACCACTGTAGAAAATATCGACCAGATCACTGCAGCTCTGGGCAAGGGCGACAGCCTTGCTGACCTCAACCTGTCCCTGAAGGTCGATCCTGTAACCGGCGAAATCACAGCCGAGCATAACAATGGCAATTACGAAATCATCGTCAACAAGGGCAATCTGACCGTTACCCCTAAGCCAGTTCCACAGCCTCAGCCACAGCCAGAACCTCAGCCGCTGCCAAAGCCAGAGCCAGCTCCAAACCCACAGCCAGCTCCACAGCCAATGCCAGAGCCTGCACCAGTGCCTCAGCCACAGCCTGTACCTCCAGTACAGCCAGAGCAGCAGTTCAGCGCCGCTGACCTTGAGGGCACTGCCGGTTCCCAGACTAAATGTCAGAACTGCAACAGCTACGAAAGCGCTGACCTGCAGGGCCTGCTGTCACTGCACAACCTTGCCTACGTGGACCTGAGCCAGATGGACTACACCACCGAGATCCTGGCCGCCCTCGATGACGGCATAGCCCCAGAAAAGCTCGGTGCCTTCATCGCCCAGCGCAACAGCTCAGGCAAGCCAGAACACCAGGAACTGCCAGAGCAGCCATCACCACTGCAGGTTGCTGACAGCATGACCGAACAGAACACCAGCGAGCAGACCGGCACCGCTGCCGCTGCAGCAAGAGCTGCAGCAGCAGCTTCAAGCACCGGAGTCATCCTCACCATGCAGGCTGCTTACTAAGCTGTAAGTCCCGCCCCTGGTACAGCAGCCAGGCACAGTCAGGCTGACACCAGGACACACGGACCCCAGACAGGCAGGCAATACCACCTCCTGCCGGGGCTGCCAGAGACAGGCCGGGACATGAGATACCCGGCACCACACAGCCAATGCAGAAACTGCAGGCCGGGCCGGTACTTACAGGTCGAACCAGTTTACTTATGCCAATAGTTAAAGGGCCGTATGCGCAAGCATGCGGCCCTTTTTTGTGCCTGGATCAAGCACTCACCTGAACAAGGTTCTGTCCCGTGCAGCACTGAATGCTGGCAGCAGCGCAGCGGCGTGCCGTCTCAGCCATGTCAGCAGCGAAGAGCCGCATGCCGCCTCAGTCATGGCAGCAGCGCAGCGGCTTGCCTCCTCAGCCATGGCATCTGTTGCCGCCCATCTGATGATGTCTGGGCTGCAGCTTACAAGCTGCTGGTGAGATGGTATGAGCTGAGGGGCAGGCAACATGCTCTGGCGCATGCGGGGCGATTTGCTGTGAGCTGCTGGAGGCGGAGAATCTGGTTGTTGGCGGCTTAGCTGCATGCTTAATTGCTTTAGAAAGCATATATGCAATGCTTAGCAGCTGCAGGCTCAGCCAGGAACAGCCTGAACACGGTGTTTGAGTGCGGCTTGTGGGTGTGAAGGCTGCGTAGCAAGGCTGATCGGCGGCTGACGGGGCTGATCTGATTGAACGTTCAGAAATCTTGTAGAGATGAATGAGTTTGGGGTGAGGTCAGGAAGGATGAGCTTGCTGCTGGAACAGCGGTTGGGAAGGATAAACCTGTTGCTGGAGCAGCGGTCCGTACGGCAGCTGGCTGATGCCTGCGGCTGCGGTTGAGATGGGATGATAGACTGGATGGTGGCAGGATGCGCTGCCTGGATGTGGCGGGTGGTGGTGGCTGGCCGTCAGGCCAGGCCAGGCCGGCCGCGCAGCGGGCGGCGTGGGGTGCTTCTGGGCGTGTGGAGAATATGTATGGCCCAGAAACGAAAAAACCACCTTACGGTGGTCAGTTCAAAAAGTGGTGCTGATACCGAGAATCGAACTCGGGACCTCACCCTTACCAAGGGTGCGCTCTACCAACTGAGCCATATCAGCACTCAAAAATATAGCCTGGCGATGACCTACTCTCACACAATCGTACGTTGCACTACCATCGGCGTTACTGCATTTCACTTCTGTGTTCGGAATGGGGACAGGTGGGACTACAGCACTATGGTCGCCAGACAAATCTGTA
>NZ_JALKIK010000079.1:0-5635 GCF_023050955.1 Anaerobiospirillum sp. NML120511 | reverse complement strand
TTATGAGCTTAAACCTTTAGCACAATGCAGCTCATTTAAACTTGAACAGATTTTTAACAGGTCTGATTTATGCTTTGTCGAGTCAGCATGATTTATGTGATCTGGATCAAGGCGTGTGTTTCCCCTATTATGAAATCCTGACCTTTGAGGTTTTTCATGAAAACAGCAAGCTTGCGGGCATAGTCGAGGTTCTTTCTGTGCGTTGCGGCAGTTACCTCGCCGTTTTCCAAGAAAGGAGCTATCGGCCAGAAAAAGCAGCCGAAAGCCACACCGTCACTGTGAAGCATGTTGCTGGTCAGAGTAACTGAGCGGGCATGTTCGCAAAGCAGCTCATGGTACACGGTAAGGCCTGCATAAATGTCAGAGCGGTAGCCATTTGGGGGAATGCATCTGTCCTGAGCCTCATAGGTGATGTCCCTGAAAATCAGAGCTTCATCGGCAGCAAGGTGGATTTTGATGCCCATGGCCTTCAGTGTTGCAGGCAGCTCCCTCAGGCTTATGGAAGGACGTTTGCTTTCAAGTTCCTGAGCCTCAGCCTCATCGTCAATATTCTCAAAGTATCTGACTTTAAATTGAGTGAACATCTCTCCGAGCAGTCGGGATGTCAGGCGCATCAGCTGCAGTCTTTCAACTCCATAGGGCAGATATTCTCTGTCAGGGGCAGCATTAAATATCTGCAGGTCAAGGTGTCCGTCATCAGCGATTTCAAACCATGTACGCAGATTATCCCAGTCTACGGGCCCCTGGCCTCGTATGCCTCTGATGACATCAATCACCTCTGCAGTGGCCGGGGAAAAGCCAGCCGTAAAGTTCCAGCGGTGCTCGAGGCCCTGAATGCCCCTTTTGATCATGATAAGAAGCTCAAACAGACGGTATTTGTTGCCGTCAGCACAGAACTCGACCTCAATAATGCCCTGACAGAACATAAGCTCATAATGCAGATCTTCAAAGACCTCAGAAAAGACATGATCGAGCTGCTTTTTGCCCTCTTGCCACTGCTGTGAGCCGAATTTATCGGTTGAAAGCTTCTGGTAAAGCTCCTCTTCATATTGTAAAAACGAGTTCCACATGCACAGAACACGCTCCAGAAATGGAATGGTGAACAGGGGAACCTTGTTGAAGCGCTGCAGGTTATGAGATCGCACAAAAATCTTATTCTGAAGTCTCATCCAGCCGTAAAAATCACCGGAATCAGGCAGAACAGAATTGCCATAATTACCGTTGCGGGCATTTGCCTGATACTCAGAGGTCTGAGCCAGCGCCGCAGTTATGATCGCATCAACCTCTGCAGCGCTGCCATCTCCATCAGCATCAGCAGTCTGAGCGTCGTTGCCACCGGCGTCTGCCGTGTGGGCTCCATGGCCACCGGCATCAGCAGTCTGATCACCATTGCCCCCGTAAGTTGAGGGGCATTCGGCATTGTCAGGGCTTTGAAGGTCTGATGATCTGTGGGCTTCTGGATCGAGGGCGAGCTTAAATGGGAAGAGGGAGCGGGCTTTCTGGTAGAGTTCAGCTGCTTTTCTGGTGCTGTCGACAAGTCGTAACAGCTCACCAAGATAAAAACACAGCTCAAAGGTGTTACAAAAATCAGTCCTGATGCTCTCAAGAAACTCTATATTATGGTTTATAGCGCGTCTTACCTCAAATCCCTCAAGATTAAGCGAGTCGTAAAGGGCAGCTGTTAGAGCAGTGTAAAGCTCCATGCGTTCAGGACTGTCATGAGGGCAGCCCCAGTCAACCATGTCATGGCCCTTTGATGTAACAGAATTGAGCAGCTCCATAAGCTCCTCAAAACGGCTGCTGTCACTGATTAGCCTGTATTGCTCAAGAATAGTTGACATGTTCTTACTCCTAAGTTTCTACATTACACAAAAGGCCAGTTCAGCTGATCTTATGGGAGGCCGGTAAGAAATTTCTTCCCCGCAGACGAGGCTTGCAAAATGCCTGAAAGCAGGGCAGCAATGATACTGTTTTAGAAAGTAATATTAGCCACTGCAGCTGCCAGGCTGTACTCCCGTAAGTTCAGTTCCTGCAGGGCAGGCACATAAGGCAAGTGCAGGGCTGGCAGATAAGGCAAGTGGGGGGGCATGCCAGGCTGTGATTAATGAGACCTTCTGGTCATATTTCCAGATGAGCTAATAGTGATAACTCTTTCTTTATTGTTATGGTTATCATTATTTGCAGGTGCGACTGGAATGTAAGCGCCAGCTCCCTGAGATAGAGCTGTCTGCCTGATGGCGTCTAGGTCACACTCTCCTTCCCTGACAGCTTCTTTGAGGCATTCAAACTCAGGCCTTATGTGTACCAGCACGGATTCAGGGACAGGACAGAAACTGTGCATCCATGACATTGGTACTGAGGTGCTCTCAAGATATTCCCTTGCCCTGTTAGTTACTTTCTTTACATCCCAGGCCAGCATGTCAATCCAGCTGAACCTCTGACCGCATACGGTTGCTGTAATGGTGGCACAGGGACCGTCTGAATCTGCAGTAATGTACTCACCAAGGCGCCTGGCCAGGTCAAGGTTAAACTCAACATCAACTGCGTTGTCAGCGCCATCCTGTCCGGATGCACTGTCTGCAGTGGCTGCGCTATCTGAAGAGGCCTTGCTGTCTGCAGGTGGTGCGTGCTCAGACGGGGCAGAGCTGCTGTCTGAGTGACTGGCGGCGGCACGTGAGGGCCAGAAAAGGAAAACTGCACAGGCGCCGTCATCACAAAGCTGGTCAGCAAGCTTTGTTTTACCTGCCATATATTCACTGACCAGCGGAAGACATGAGGTTGTTCCGCTTATCAGGCCAGGGCGCTGCGAGGCATTGTTTGTAAGCGCGCTTTGAGATGGCTGCTCCATTGAGAAAATACGGGGCACATCCTTGCTGCGGATCAGTAGCCTGGCGCCGCGTTTTTTAAGCTCCTCAGGCAGAGAGCTGAGCACAAAGCTCTCCTTATTGCCATGTGCATCGATCAGTTCAATGGAGCTTATCCAGCGCAGTCGGGCCGCATCGCCAAGCAGCAGGGAGCACAGCAGCGACAGATCATTAATGAGCGTCTCTGAGCTCCTTTTACAATACCGTCCTGCAGCGCCCTGTAGTGTCTTCTGCAGTGAGTACTGCTTGCTACTGTTCATGTCAGAGCTCTGGCAGTCAGGCACACAGGCTATGAGCCTGAAAGCATTATTGTCAGCAGGCTCAAGCCGGACCATAACTGTTTCCGGGCTGATATTAAGGGCATAGCCACTGCCATTGACGCCTCCTGTGTCCCTGTCAGCGCAGCCGCCATTGTCTTTGTCGGCGCAACTGCCATCGCAATCCCCGCTGCGGCAGCCATAGTCCTTTTCGATGGCCTTGCTCATGCTGTTAATGATTTGAGCAGGGGAATGACGTGACAGTCCGGCACTGAAGGTCCAGCGTTCGCTCAGATGCGGCGGAGCATGTCTGACCATTTCAATCAGCTGATAAAGTCTCGGCAGGCTGCCTTGAGCAGCAAATTCCAGCTCTGCCTTGCTGTTGTGTACCTTTATGAGCAGACTCAGTCCGTCAAAGGCCTCGCTGAAAATATCAAAAATCCTGATGATGCAGTCAGCTGTCTCATTGCCTGTGAAAATGTCAGCAGCGTTTACTGCTGCCATGATTCGGGAGCTGGCTCTTGAGGACGGGACGGCTGCTGCAATAAAGATATCCTCTGACCATGACTGTACTGTGGTCAGCTCCTTATAAATCTGAGCTTCATCAAGCTCAAAGGCTTTCCAGGCGCGTTTTACACGGTCAACAAAGGGATAGTCAAAGACCTGATTGATGCTAAAGCGGAAACAGCGGTTAATTTCCCAGAACTGCTTACTGAAGATCTTAAGCGCCTGTTCTTTGGGCTTGCCACTTATTCGAGCAAGCTCAAAACAATGCGCATACCAGTGCCATGCGTCCTCACGCAGGTCCAGTGCATCAAATATCTGGGCGTTCATCAGGCACCACTGCAGATCCTCTCCGATACGTTCATGGCACAGATACAGGGCATTCTTAGCCTTGACCAGCATGCGACGCAGGTTGAGCCACTCCTCGTTGCTCTCTTCAAGTACAGCATGAGCAAACATCATCATCAGTGCGCACCAGCGTGATGACAAAGGCTTAACTCCCCAGTACTGCTCATCCCTGTTTTCAAGATCGACATCCTGAAATATGCTGACAATGGACTCATACTTTCTTCGGTCATACAGCTCTTTGACCTGTGTGGCTATGCTCATTTACAGACCTCATAAGGAGTAACAGCAAAACAGGCGTACGTACGCCAGTACGCTCATCGATACTTACAGCATTATGGTCCCTGAAAAGCGCAGGCCCCGCAACTTCCGCCTGTGGAAATTGCGAGGCCTTGCAAAAGTAATTTATGTATTTCAAGCATGCATGAGCACATTGAGCTTATTGATGCCTGATTTTATTACTGAGGCATGGCCTACTGACTTGATTCTTGCTAGTATGTTGGTCATAAAGGTTCCTTAACTGTGGTTTGAAATTTTTTAACAGTTTAACAAGGAGCCTTTTTCTATTTATGGCTGGTTCATCAGGTTTTTACAGAGTTTGTGACGTATTTTGAATTTTTCCCCAAAATCGGGAATAAAGTAGTAATTTCGCCTCCAAAATGCACCTCATGTGCTGGTAAAACTGCCCAAAACAAACATGCTTGGACATTGTTGGTGTGCAAGTGCCTGGTAATCGGCATAAATATCATATTTTGCTTAAGTACACGGGCATGACGTTTGGGTCACTTTTGAGCCGTTTTTACCCGTTTTTTCACAATTTTGAGCAGATTTGAGGGGATTTGATGGGATTTGGGCAGATTTGAGCACGGTAGACTAAAGGATACGACTGCAGACTTCTGTGTTTCACAGTGCAGAGCTCCAGTGGCTCATATGGCACTTTTGCCCGGTTTTGCAGCAGTTTTCGGGAACTTTTGGTCACTTATGAGCTGTTTTGCCCTGTTATTCACGATTTTTAGCAGATTTGAGCACAGCAGGCTAAAGAATACGACTGCAAACTTCTGTGTTTAAAAATGAATAGCTACCAGTGGCTTACCCAGTTGCTTAATATGGCACTCTTGCAGCCTTTTCCACGATTTTTACGATTCCGGGATCATCAGTTAACAGACAGATGTGCTGGCTGAGCACTGCCTTTACAGCAGTGTGCAGCACCTTACCGGCATCGACAGCCGGGTAGGACTGATAATCAATGAGCGTACGCCAGTCACTGCTCAGGACTGTACGTACGATGTCAGCTCAAGTATGCTGCGAAAAGTGCCTGACTGTCTGATGGGTGTTTTTACAGACTGTCTAATTATTCATGCTGATGTTTAAGCGTGTCTTCAAGGTCTCTCTCGAAGTCCTTGATGCTTTCGACAATGGTGGCCAGAACAATGAATGAAGCCGGGGTATCCGGTGACTTCACTGCATTAAGACGGCTTTTCAGCCTGTCAGTGACATTGCCAAAACGGGGTCACAACTGCTCAATAATCAACTTGCAACATATAGACAGACAATCTTGATGTTTTAAGTAAATTGAATAGAAATTGGTAAATATGTATAGGATAACTATGATGTCAATATAGTGTAGTTTTTTGGACTATTGGCATGGGGTCATTATGGTAGTCT
>NZ_JALKIK010000078.1:0-6591 GCF_023050955.1 Anaerobiospirillum sp. NML120511 | reverse complement strand
TGTCTGGCGACCATAGTGCTGTAGTCCCACCTGTCCCCATTCCGAACACAGAAGTGAAATGCAGTAACGCCGATGGTAGTGCAACGTACGATTGTGTGAGAGTAGGTCATCGCCAGGCTTAATTTTTCCTGAAAAGGCCCGCTGAGTAAAAAATCAGCGGGCCTTTTCGCATCTGTACCGTAGACAAGTCTTTTTATCATAGGTGCAAAACAGATATATAAATTACGTATAATGCCAGCTCTGTTTTAGTTGTTCAGGAGTTTAGTGAACATGTCACAGGAGCTGCAGGGCTTTACATGGATTGATATCAGCGTACTTATCGTCTATATGACAGCAGTGCTCGGTATCGGCATCTACTTTTCCAAAAGCAGAATGTCAGGTAAGGAGTTCTTCAAGGCTGATGGATCAGTTCCATGGTTCGTAACCTCAGTGTCAATCTTTGCTACCATCATCTCCCCTCTGTCCTTTCTTTCTCTGGCAGGCAAGTCTTACGACGGCACCTGGATGCTGTGGTTTGCCCAGCTGGGCACCCTGATTGCCGTCCCTCTTACTATACGTCTGTTTTTGCCTGTATATGCCCGTCTTAATATAGACACTGCCTATCATTATCTTGAGATTCGCTTCCAGTCACCGGCTCTGCGAGTGCTCGGAGCAGTGATGTTTATGATCTTCCAGCTGGGCAGAATGGCTATTGTTATGTATCTGCCATGCGTAGCCATCGGCAATATGGCCGGTATCAGCGTTGATCTGCTGATCCTGGCAATGGGCGTGGTCTCTATAGTCTATTCCTGTACTGGCGGTCTTAAGGCTGTGCTGTGGACCGATTTTATGCAGGGAGTCATCCTGCTTGGCGGCATTGCACTGACTCTGATCTATATCGTGCTCAAGCTTGATAATGGCGCAGCTGACATTGCTGATGCTCTGTTTTCCCAGGGGCGCTTTCTGACCGCGCGCGATCAGCTGATCGACTGGAACAACCTGCTGGGCACTTCTATTGTGGTTACTCTGATTGGCGGCGGTCTGACTACCTTCTGCACTTACATATCTTCTCAGGATATTGTTCAGCGCTTTACCACCACTACCAGCGTTCGTGACCTAACCCGTATGACCATAGGCAATGGCCTGCTGTCCATTACCTGTGCTTCACTGTTCTTTATGATTGGTACTGCACTGTATCTGTACTATCAGCAGCGCCCTGAAGCCATAACTGAGGCATTTCGCAACTCTCAGGATCAGGTAGTAGTTTATTTCATCACCAAAGAGCTTCCTGTCGGAATTACCGGCATTATCCTGGCAGCTCTGTATGCCGCTGCCCAGTCCTCGATTTCAACTGGTATCAACTCCATTGCCACCTCATGGGTAATGGACGTGCAGTCACGTATCTCCCCTGATATGTCGGCTCACAGACAGACCAGAATAGCCCGCTATATTTCCCTTGCTGTAGGTGTTGCTGCTGTAATCACAGCGATGTACCTGGCTCGCATTGATATCAAGTCAGCCTACGAGCTCTTCAAGGCTTTCCTGGGACAGGCTCTTGGAGCTCTGGCAGGCGTATTTATTCTGGGAGCTCTGACCCGCAAAACCACCGCAACCGGCGCCTTTGCTGCCTTCATAACAGCAACTGCCTTAATCCTGTACTGCCAGTTCACCATACCGTCCATTTCTTTCTGGACCTACTCACTTATAGCAATAGTCACGACCTTAACCGTAGGTATAGCAGTTTCCAGAATTCAGAGCATGATTACCGGCCGTGTATACCATGCCCCTGAGGGCTCAACCATGGTAAAGGCCAGCCGCTGCAGCGTCGCAGCAGCGGCTGCTGCACAGGATCCAGCTGCAGACGTTACCGCAAAATAGTAGGCAGCATAAACTGCCATGGTATCTGCAGGTATGAACAGGCTTTCAGACTCATCCTGCCTGTCTTCAGCAATTGATCAAAGCTGCATATGACACTGATGCTTTCCCAGTACAGTCATGATTATGTATGAACATCATGCTAATTAAGCTGAAAATACGTTACTGTACATATTAGGAAGCATATTATGACTAAATCCCTTATTGTTGCTTTATAAAACAAAACAGGCTCAGAGCATAAGATCTGAGCCTGTTTGTTTATGTAAGGCACACGCTGTCATGGCAAAGCCTGGATCAGTTGCGTCTTACAGGAAATGCAGTCTGAATTTCAGGTTTAGCCCTGCTTATTCTCACCTGTGCCTTGCTGAGGCTGTTCAGGAGCAGCTGATGGCTGAGCGGCCTGGTCCTGCTGGGCTTGCTGGGCATTAATCTGAGCTGCAATCTCAGCGGCCTGGGCTGCCTGCTGGGCAGCATAGACAGCCAGTGGGTCAGGTCCGAACTGATTGTCACCTGTGGTGCCTGGACGCACAGTCTGAATAATGAGGTAAATGGCAGCTGCAGCAGTAAGGAGCCATAACACTGCACTGAGTGTCAGCATGCCTTCGCTTAATAACAGTAAGCCAAGAACGCCGAACACAACGGCAAGGAGGCTTAAAACTGGAGGCATAATGATTGCCAGAATAGCTGGCATACCGCTCTTGTCCAGATCATGGAAGCGTCTTACTGAAACGGCCAGATATGGGATGAACATGGCAATTGATATTGCCAGAGAGGCAATAGGACCAATATAGGCAATGGCAGAGATTTGAGAGCTTACTGCGTTCACAATGCCGTAGAACAGCATGAACCACCAGTACTCTGAACGTGGGGCACGGCCTTTAAAGTTGCGATAGTTAACAGTCATGCATGACTTGACTGCATCCTGGAACTGGATCATAAGTACTCCTGAATGTTTTGTACTAACAATCATGAAGATCTGACTGAGCGGATCTCAATGACATAAAGAAAGAACAGACCTGCTGCAGACTGTAAACTGCTGCTTCAGTCCTGCGGTGCATGCCTCATGACTGAATAAGCCAGCTAAGCATGTGACGGGCTGACTGTAAAGCCAGCCGAAAAATAAGTGGTGCAATTTCCAGGCCTATGCATGCTAATTTAGCATCATTACTGTGCTGTTTATTTCTGGCAAAACCTTATTAACATGCTGTTTATCTGAACTTGACACTCCAGTGGCAGTATATTTTGCACTGTTATGGATCGGACAAAATGAACATGTACGATGCTGTGCTTTTCCTGTTTTTCTTATGTAATGATATAGACATTGTTAAACAAAATTATTTCAGGAGTAATGTCACATGCGTTTATTAATCTGTCTGCTGTTGCCTTGGCTGGGCTTCTTTACCATCGGCAGACCATTGGCCGGTTTTCTCTGTCTGTTTCTGCAGCTTACATTTATAGGATGGATTCCGGCAGCAATCTGGTCAGTATACGCGCTGAGCCAGTACGATACCGAAAAGAAGATTGAAGCTGCTTTGAGCAAGAAATAAGTACAGACCTTGCGGTCAGCTTCAGACATAACGGCCCGGAAAGCCCCGCTTCATGGTGGGGCCCCGGGCCGTTTGCCATTATGGAGCCGACATGTGATGATCCGGCTTTGCACATTATTCTGCAGAAGGTCAGCCAGCGATGCCCGGATCCTGATGTCTGAATGCGGCTCAGATGTTGATGAATCCCTCACTGTCAGGTTGGCTTGCTGCAGTTTTTTGAAAGTCTGCAAAGACCAGCTCCAGGGTCAGGTAGATGCCATGGCAGCCACCGGCGGCACTCAGAGTGTCGTCTATGCTATGTGCAAGGCTCTCGGGCAGCATGGACTGCTGTTGTGATGGCTGGCTGGTCATGGGCGGTAGAACAAAGTCAGCAGCAGGTAAGCAAAGCCCTGTAAGGTATGGCCTGAGTAGAACTTATGAGCACCGCCGCAGATGAGTGTCAGACACAGTAACAGACATACACTTTTCTTTATGCGCCTGTATCCGGACTCATGGTAAGGCGCGCCCTTCTCCACAATGATGCAGACCTGGTCACCTGCATAGACCTCGCCACGGCAGTGCTTCACAGGTATCTGGACCATCTGACCATTGCCCCTGTCCACAAGGCAAATCCCATCTCTGATTTAAACCACTCTGGGCATATTCATATCCTGTGTGCCTGATTCCCCGAAAGGCAGCGTGCCTGCGGGCATCATCCGTAGGGCTTTCTTGTGCCTGTCATCTGAGGGCGCTACTGTAACTTCATCTGAGCTGCACCATTCCTGTAACCACTGGACAGAGCTTTGTCCCGGATATGCAGCTGCCAGGTGGAATCTTTTTGACCGCGTGCTCAACTTTATCCATTAGGCCTCTGGGCTGCGGGGGCAGCTCATGAGCATGATTTGAGTCCATGCTGGGGCATTCTTCGCTCACCTGACTGGGGCTGACAGCTGTGCATGGCATGCGCATGCAGCGGCAGCATATACAGCAGCAGGCAAGATGCTATTGAGGGATGTAAGGCCATCTGAAAGGCTGTTAAGAGCAGTAATGTCAGCCAGCCTGATCATTCCCGTAATCAGCTCAACAGGGCTGCATCTGCATATGACGCAGCATTGGCTGCAGCCGTCGCTGCTGCTGGCTGACGTATTATTACCAGACCACATTATGCACCACAGACCTTTTAAGGACTCTTGTCTGCACCCTGCAGTCTCCAGACTCCGTCCTTGAGCTTTCAGCCCCAAGACTCTGTCCTCGAGCTTCCAGCCTCCAGACTCCGTCTTTTAGCTTGCAGCCTCCAGAATCCGTCCATGAGCTTCCAGCCGTCAGCGCAGGCCCACAGGGCATGGTCTGTGGCTTCAAATGCCTGCAGCCTGGGCTGATGGCGGGGCGGTCAGTAGTGCGGAGGCGGGGTCTCTTCGCTTTCCGGGCGTACGGCTGAAGGCTCTGACTGCATGGAGGCCAGAAAGCGTATCTGCTTTTCAGCCTTATCCATACGGCGCAGCATCTCATCAAGGAAAGTACCATTCTCATGGAGTGAAAGCTCAAGCCAGGCTATTCTTTCCTGCATCTTTTCATTGTCTTGTTCCAGGCGCTCGCAGCGCTTGAGCAGCTGCAGGTATTGTTCTTCAGTGTGCATATTTATCCTTCAGGTTGTAAGGATTAGTCAGGTGAGCATATGACCCGGCGGAGCCGGGTATGAGCTTGCTTTGGCAGTGGCTGCAGCGGCTCCAGCTCAGTAACGTTCGCCGGGTACTGCCAGGTTCACAGAGTAGTTCCGGCATCATGGCCGATGGCTCGGCTATGTGCTCAGCAGGTCGTCATAATGCTGCTTTCAGCCTCAGCATGGGTGAGAGCAGGTCCGGCGGCAGGGGCGAAGCCGGCTGCGGCCATTGCGTCTGTCCAGAGCTCCTGTCGAACCACAGCATGTCATCATCCTGAGTGTGCACCACGGCGGGCTGCAGCTCTGTGGCTGTGCGTCAGGCATTATAATAGTCACGGGCTGCAAATGCAGAATTATCCCGTTGACAATCGGGCTCAGGGCTGTTTGCTGCGCTGCGTACTGCTGCGCCGCTGCGGCCGGATAGCTTGTCTTAATTCACCTCAGGAGAATGCCATGGCCAAAGTAGAAATGGTCGATATTATTAACCGTGATGATGAGGTCATTGATACCGTACCACGCTCTGTCATGAGGGCCAATCTGCTGCCGCACCGCTCTACTTACGTGGCCGTTGTCGACAGCAAGGGCCGCATCCTGGTAGAGCTGCGTACCCTGACCAAGGATTATGCTCCTGGTGTCTTTGATGCCTGTGTAGGCGGTGTAGTACAGAGCGGTGAGGATGTGCATGAAAGCGCTGCCCGCGAGCTGCTTGAGGAAGTGGGCATAGACGTGTCAGCCAACAAGAACCTGACCTTTACTCATCTGGGCAAGCTGCTCATTCCTTATGCCGTATCCGACGGCTTTGTCATGGCCAATCTCTACCTGTGCAAGGGTGACTGCATCACCTCCCGCCAGAAGAGTGAAGTCAGCGGCATCATGATGCTCTCCGAGTCCGAGCTTATGGCCCTTAAGAGCCAGTGTGCCCGCGACAGCTTCATTGCCTTTGAGGAGATTATGCGTCTGTCCCGCGAGCGCGGCCTGCTCTGATAACAGCGGCCTTACCTGAGCTGATGCTCTTTAGCGGCACCGCATGGCATCATGCTTTGTGTACTCAGTACTGTGCTGATGATGCCAGCAGGGGGAGCTGACAACTGCTGGACATGGCCATGAGCGCTAATGCTGCATGACCTGTTGTAGCTGCAGCAACCGCTGCTGCGCAGCTGCATGGCCACATGGTCTGAACAGCATGGCTGACTGCAAATCACAGAGCCTGCCTACCTTGCATGTGCGCAGCTGACATGTATGCGCTGGGCTGAAAATGTCTGAGCTGTACATGATATTTAAAGATTGTCACAAAAATTATTTATAGTTTGTCATTATATTTATAGTTTGTCATAATATGACTGCAATTCTGCAATATTTACTTTATTTACGGGGTTTTCTCCATTTCATACCATGCAGATAAGGTGATCTGACTCACACAAAATGCACTTTATGATATTTATACTTTGTCATAAACTCATACCTAAAGTCAGATCAGTGGCAAACTATATGAAAAAGTCTTTAATAATCGACTTGATAGCTAAATGGGAGGACGGTCAAAGTCGTGGACTT
>NZ_JALKIK010000077.1:0-6910 GCF_023050955.1 Anaerobiospirillum sp. NML120511 | reverse complement strand
TAACTTAAAGAACCCACACAGATTGTCTGTACTTATCTGATTTTTAAAGAACTTCAAAGCGCTGGGCTTTTGCAGCTGATTCGCTCAGTGCGTCACAGCGGAAACGTATTTTAATGATTTTCACCACCGGGTCAACACTTTTTTCTAAAAAATTTTAACTTTTTTCTAACACCATCAAATAAACACGATATATATGCCGTTTGTCAGGCAAAATATTTTTGCCTCACACATTCCCCTAATCACAACTTTACATACATCTCCGTCAATTATGTCTGTTTATCAGCAAAACAGCCACGGACTATACTCCCGAAATTTACTCCCGACCTGGCATTACCACCCCATCCCAGTACCAGATAAAGGAAAAAAAACCACATAAAAGAGCAGGACCGCCCCTTCCCAAGGCCAGAGCCGCCATCATAAATGCCATCAAAATGCATCAGGCGGCAGCTGACTTGCGTCAGCTGCCGCCTGAGCGCCTGATATAGGCCAGATCAAAAGCGTCTTTTTCAGTATATGTAAAGACCCGGCAGCCATATATGCTGCATAGCTGTTCTCATTCTGTCTGCATCTGAGGAGCAGGTATGGTCACAAGTACGTTGTTGCGACCAGGGCCTGAGTCCTGGACTTTCGGGAGCTGCAGATAACGGTAAAGCCAGAGGTGGTCTCGTCTATCAGCACGTCTACCACAGAGTCGAGCTCTTTCATGGCTCCAGAGACACGAGCCTGAGCAAGTCGCGTAGCAAAAGGCACCTGCTTTCGAGCAGAACTGCAGCTGCCTGTGGCCAGACCTTTTCCACCAGCAGATGCCTCCCCTGCAGCTGCAGCTGTGCAGGACCATAAGCCTGACAATTCCGCGAGCAGATCTGGGTGTGTCTCCAGTCATCAGCACTCATCATCATCATCATCCTGCCTCTGCCTGCCTCGTGTCCCCTCAACAGTTCAAGCTATGGCCAGTCCTGGCAGCAGCTGCTGCAGCAATCGTCTGCTGGTGAATCAGCAATCTGGGTCTGTAAGCCGCAGCCGCTAAAACAAAAAGCCCCTGGGGGAAGCCGCCAATGGTGTGTGATATGCGACTGTCCCTGACAGGGGCTTAACATGGTAATGACCGGCCAGCCATGTCGGCCGACCGGAGTCTACAGTAATCGTATTACCTTGATTATCTGGATTATCTGGTGGCATCTGCATGGTACCTGCGCCGGTGCCACCTCTTCTTCCTTGTGGCTGTGTGAACAGTTTAAGAAATCTGAAATCAGAAAATCTCAAAGACATCAGCCTGGCATGGTGACCAGCATGTTGTCGCGGCCGTTATCAATGGTCTTGCTCTTGCGGGAGCTGTAAATAACGCTGTTCATTCCAGCGGTCTCGTCTATCAGCACGTCTACGCACTTTTCGAGATCCTTGAGATTGGTGATGCTGGTCATGGCCTCTACCTGAGTAGCAAAGCACTCACTGGCCTCACGGGCAGTATCGTCATGCTTTTTGCCGGCATCAGGATCGGTGGCTACGATATGGTTGGAAGCTACATAGTTGCCGTGACCTTCAGCAATGCGAATCATTACTGGAGCCTGATCCTCTCTGCAGCTGCACTCGCAGAAGATGAGCTTGTCCGGACCAATGGAGCTGGATATGTGATTTCCGGTAACAGTGTTGTTGTTTCCCTCAATGTGAATCAGACCATAGTCGTCTTCAATATTGTTGTTGTAGCCCTTCATTGGCTCCCATGGCTCGGGATCACGCAGCAGATGGTTGGAACCGATGAGGTTCTCGCAGCACTTGCCCGAGAGGATGACCATGCCTGAGTAGAAGGAGTGCAAACGGTTTGAGGTAATGGTTGAGCGTGATACGTTTTTGAAGTGAACGCTGCTGCGTCCGCGTGGGAAAACGTTGTTGCCGGTAACCAGCAGACCGCCGTGGTTCTCGGCGTAGATGGTATGGCCGTTGTAGCCGGCACCCATGAGGTTATTGGCAATTCTGGAGGCCTGACCGCACTTACGCAGCTCAACACAGCTGCCGCACTCGGCGATGAAGTTGTTGTCCACGCTCAGAGCATCAGCCTCGCAAATGGTCAGACCGTGCTCAAGGTAGATAAAGCCCATGTCTCTGAAGCAGAAAGAGTCATTGGCGCAGCCTATGTAAATACCGGTCTTGCCATTAAGATAGCTGTTCTCATCGATCTTGCCGTCCATTTCAGTAAAGTGCAGGCCGTCAATGCAGAAGCCAGAGAATTCAACAGAGCTGATACGTGGCATGCCTGCGCGCTTAACCAGGATTGCTGCTCCGGCTTCCGGTCCCTGGGTACGGTACTGCTCAGGGGTTACATTGAGATCAACCAGAATACGGCTTCCGCCTGGCCAGATGTCCTGATACTGCTCCAGTGCTGACTTCTCAGTATTGAATCTGATGGAGGAAGAGATGAATCCGTGGCCGCTGCCCTCAATGCGCAGATAGCTGATATCTACCAGAATCTGTGTCTTGAGGTGGTAGTCACCTGGTGGAATGTAGATGACGGCACCTGGCTTGCCTTCACTGCGGTCAAGACCATGCTCAGCACAGTTCTGACGCTGCTTTATGTGAGCAATGATGCTGTTGATGACGGCACCGATATCCTCATGGGCATTACCTTCCTGCCATCTGGTTACATCGTAGACATTGCTGTTCATAGAGTCAGCGCTGCCGGCACATACTGGTGACATGGGAATCTCCTGGAAAATCTGTTGCTGCTCCACCAGCAGCATCTGCGCTGATGCCCCGGCCATCGGCACCTTGATGCAGCACCTCTGTCTTAAGAACATGACAGAAGATGGCTGCTCAACTCTTACAGGTTGCCTTATGACGTTTCTATCCAGCTGCAGTATCAGAGACTGCGGCCAGGGGGGGTCTGCATTTGTAGCAGGCTCACTCAGGACTGGTGGAGTCTGAAATTAGTTTTATGTGTTTCTTTACAGGGCTGTACCTTAAGGCGTCTGCTGCCAGGAACAGCCCTTTTTATGGCCTTACTGGTCCTGAGCCTGAGTGGTCTGTACTTGCTCAGACCTCTTGTCTTCGTGAGCCTGAGCTGCTCTCTTTGCCAGCTCATCCTTAATCCTGGCAAGGAATGGAGCGTCCAGCTTGAAGAAAGAAATCATGACAGCGCTCAGGAAGTAGCAGGCCATTGGCATCAGAGAGAACATGATGATGATGCCGCTCAGGGTAGCCTCATTCTGCTGAGGCTCATTGGCTACGTAACCGGTATAGGCAAGTATCCAGGCAACGATGGAGCCGGCAATGGCAAGGCCCATCTTGAGCATGAAGAGGTTGCCGGCAAAGGAGATACCGGTAAGACGCTTGCCCAGCTTGTACTCGCCGTAGTCATCGACGTCGGACATCATGCCCCATAGGATTGGGCCGGACTGAACGAGGTGCAGTACGTTGACGACGATGAAGACAGGCAGCAGTACGTACAAATTGGAAGGATCAATGAAGTAGAGCCACAGGGAAAGCACGCCGAGAATGATGTTGATGGCACGGAAGAGCTTAACCTTGTCAAAACGGTCGGTCAGCGGCTTGGCAATGACACTGCCGATCATGTTGCACAGCACGCCAAGAGTCATGAAGAAGGTGATGAAACCGGTACTGGCATGCATTACGTAAGTGGCATAGTAGATAGTGACTGCGCCACGGATAAAAGCAGGGAAGACGTTGACGAAAGTCAGCGAAATCATAAGCAGCCACTGGTCATTGCGAATGATGTGCTTGATGTCGCCCAGGATGCTGGAGTTGCTCTTTGGAGCCTTGACACGCTCCTTTACTGAGCCAAAGCAGTAGAAGAACATCACGGTAGCTACAGCACCCAGAATCATCATTGAGTACTGGAAGCCCTGAGCACGGTCGCCAGAACCCAGGTAATCAGATAAAGGCAGGATTGAGGAGGTTACGATCAGCGTGGCAAAGCCATTGAGGAAGAAGCGCCATGACAGGCAGCTCATGCGCTCGCGCTCATTTAGGGTAATGTTGCCCAGAATGGAGCAGTATGGAATGTTGATGCCAGTGTAAATCAGGGACATGACAAAGTATGTCAGATAGGCATATATCAGCTTGCCGTCAGGTCCGAGATCAGGAGTGGTGAACATGACCACAGCACCGATACCGAAAGGAACAGCAAGATAAAGCAGGTATGGACGGAACTTTCCAAATCGGCTTTCAGTATGATCACAGATGGAGCCCATCACAGGATCAGTGAAAGCGTCAAAAATGCGGATTACCAGGAAGAGGGTTGCCACTGCCTCAGGCTCAAGACCGAATACATCGGTATAGAACCAGGTGAGGTACAGGGCCAGCATGCTCCAGACAATACAGGATCCGGCATCGCCCATGCCGTATCCCACTCTTTCATTGAGCCTGAGCTGCTCAAATGCTCGATTGTTCTGTGGAGAACTTAAAGAAACATCAGACATATTCTCATCCTTCAGAATAAGCACAGCAGAGCATTCCTACTGATATAAATGGACTGCTATTTTAAGTACTTGATTCACGTTTTGTTGCATTGGCTGCATTATAAGAAACCGCTTATATACAATGTGTTATATGCATCACATGTATTTTCGTTACATAAAAATCCGATCGACTTCACACTTTTCAGTCAGTGCACGAAATAAGCTTTAACTGCAGTCCCGCTCCATGCCTGCAGGCCACACCATCCGCCCGGCCCGGCATCCGGTCTGCAAACTGCACACACGTCCCAAAGCGGCCCCTGCAACAGCGCAGCACAATACAGACGACTTGTGCACAAGCCGTTTACAGGCAGCCAGCCTGCAGCTTTGAGGCGGTAAGCTCCGTCCTGAAACATGCAGATGCTAACTGCAGATGGTGACTGCAGATACTTTGTCTTGCTGGCTGCTTGCACACTGAGCATTGTGCTCTTACACCTGTTCTCTGGCCTGAAGCAACAGCATCAGACTCTATGACTCTCGGAGGCCCGACTGGAAGAGCACTGGCCAGGCAAATAAAGCCGCTGTCTGCAGCTGCTGCGGCCGTGGGTGGGAGATTTTGACGCAACTGACCAGGGAGGATTTATGGCTTCACTAAAGGATGTGGCTCTCAAGGCTGGAGTATCCACTGCAACCGTTTCACGTGTTATCAACAACCATCCCAACGTTTCATGGGAGACAAGGCGCATTGTGCACGCTGCCATGAATGAGCTGAGCTATCTGCCCAGCAAGAGCAGCATCAGTCTTGAGGGCAAACGTTCCGGTCTGCTCGGATGCATAGTACCCAACCTGACCAATCCCCACTTCAGCGAAGCCATCATGATTCTGGAGCAGGAAGCCCGCTTCTATGGCATGGATATCATTGTCAAAACCCACCTGAACAATCCGGAAAAAGAAAGTACTGCAGTGCGCTCCTTTATCGCCCTGGGCATCGAAGGTCTGTTCTGGGTACCTACAGAGAATGAAGGTGAGCTGGTCGATGAGCTCAGGCGCAGTGGCATTTTCACCGTGGTGATTACGCAGCGCTCCCGCTTCTTTAACTCCATACTGGTCGATTACCGTGATGGCATGCGTCAGGCGGCCATGCATTTAAGAGAGCAGGGGTGGAAGAGGGCGGGCTTTATCGGGCAGCGCAATGTTGATGAGGAGAAGTACACTGTTTTCAAAGATGCACTCTTTGATCTGAACAGCTGCTGCAGCCTCGACAACCGTACTGTGTTCTGGCTGCCCAAAGGCATAGCCGAGTCCATCTCACAGCAGATACTACTCAATAAAAGCAGCAGAGGTGACAGTGATGATGAATGCTGGCACCAGCATGGCGCAGCTGCAGCTGCAGGCGCTTATGATGCAGCTGTGCGCTCAGGAGGCAGCAATGGCGTGGGCTCAGATGCAGGTGATGCTCCTGCAGCTTCAGGCTCAGGCTATCGGCAGGGTACAGCTGACGAAGACGACGGCAGCGCCCAGGGGCTGGGGCACTATCTGCAGATGATAGTGGATCGGCTGATTGAGACCCGCAACGACGATGAACCTGTAGCTCTGTGGGTTTACAATGATGTCTGCGCCGTGGCGCTCGAGAAGGCCTGCCTCAAGTCAGGTCTGAAAATACCTGATGATGCAGGCATAATCAGCTTTGATAACACTTACCTGACTCAGCTGATGGACCTGAGCTCCATAGGGCAACCTGTCAGAGCCATAGCCCGCAAGGCCTACAGCCTGCTTGCGGATCAGAAGAGGTCAGTATCGGGTCGCAATAACATGAATGCAAATGACAACATTGAAGACCAGGTGGACTGTCTGGAGATCAAGCCCCAGCTCTTTGTCCGCAGCTCTACCATCAAAAGCTTATAAGGCACGGCAACAGAAACCGGGTGCGTAGATAAGAGCACTGCCTGCTCAGGTTTGGCTGGAGCTGAGCTGAGTGCCGTAGCAGCCAGCGGCGCTATGTCCGATGTATTGAGGCTCGCAGGGTGACCACCTGGCCGGCAGTCCGGCAGGCGGTGCTGGCCCTGCTGCAGGCGGTAGTGGAAGCTCCATAGAGAGCAGTGTGGGAAGAACAGATAGGATGGGATGGGATGCTGTACGATGAGGTGAAGCGTAGGCGCAGGCGCAATGTTTGGATTCTTGAGCTGAGATGCCGGGTATGCTTTATATTCAGTAACAGAAAGTGTCAGGCTGGGCTCTGGATGGCTGCAGAGCAGCTGCTGCCCGGGTCGGGCTGGACCGCTGGGCCAGACCGGCCCGGATGAGGTGGGATTTTTGGGATGTGCAGATGCGACAAAGCCCGCTGAGTTTCTACTCAGCGGGCTTTGTCAGGAATAATTAAGCCTGGCGATGACCTACTCTCACACAATCGTACGTTGCACTACCATCGGCGTTACTGCATTTCACTTCTGTGTTCGGAATGGGGACAGGTGGGACTACAGCACTATGGTCGCCAGACAAAT
>NZ_JALKIK010000076.1:0-8996 GCF_023050955.1 Anaerobiospirillum sp. NML120511 | reverse complement strand
AGACTCAGCTGACCACTACGTACCAACGCCTGAGCTCAGGTATGAGAATCAACAGTGCGAAGGACGATGCGGCTGGTCTGCAGATTTCATCACGATTAACTACTCAGATTAACGGCCTGAATCAGGGTAACCGCAATGCCTCCGACGGTATTGCTCTTGCTCAGACTATCGAAGGCGCCATGGACGAAACTACTTCTATGCTGCAGAAGATTCGTACCCTGGCTGTTCAGGCTGCTAACGGCACTAACACTGCCGAAGACCGCGCTGCACTGAAGAAAGAGGCTGACGCTCTGGGCTTTGAAATCACCCGTATTGCTCAGCAGACCAAGTTCGGTGGCAAGACCGTGCTTGACGGTGCCAATGACACCTCCATTTACGGTAAAAATGGTAATAATAATGCCGATACAGGTAAGCTGACCTTACAGGTTGGCGCCAATAAGGGCGACACCATCGAATTCTCAGTACAGACTACCATCATGTCCAAGCTGTTTGCCGGCGGCGGCGGTGGTCAACAGCCACCTCAGCCACCAGCTGGTGGTGGCAATACCTGGGATAAGGCAACAGGCTTCAAGCTTGCTACAGCTGACGATGCCAGTGCTCTTATTGCTGAGATTGACAAGGTTATTGCCAAGGTTGACGGCCAGCGTGCTGACCTAGGTGCAATACAGAACAGGTTAGAGAGTTCAATTCGCAACCAGGCTAATGTTTCTGCCAACCAGGCTGATGCCCGTAGCCGCATTCGTGACGCTGACTTCGCCGAGGAGTCTGCCAACCTGAGCCAGCAGTCCATCATTCAGCAGGCTGCTACCTCCATGCTCATGCAGGCTAACACTCGTCCACAGCTGGGTCTGTCCCTGCTGGGCTAATGTAGCCAATCAGACAGTTTTAAGGTCACCTTATCTGTCTTAGAAAAAGGGTCTGACTGACTTTCAGTCAGACCCTTTTCGCATTTTTTATTCTTACCTTTTGCTACCTGCTATATTAAGAGCTGATATGCACGGAATTCGCCAGGATCCATACAACCTGTTTACGCAAATGTTTGTATGCAACGCTATAATTTAGAGGTGTTTACATATTTATATTACTAGATTAGTTGTATCTATTTATTTACACTTTATTTATAGATATCATAATTTTCTTTATCGTGCAGGTGATGGTTTTCGTGCCGTTATGTTGGTGAGAACGAACAACCTTTGCATCTTTCCATGGACTTCAGGTCTGTCAAGGTGTAAACGTTTACGTGTGAGAGAGACAAAAATAAATGGCAGTTTACGTCAATACCAATGTCAGCTCCCTTAACGGACGCAGATATTTAAATAACGTACAGACTCAGCTGACCACTACGTACCAACGCCTGAGCTCAGGTATGAGAATCAACAGTGCGAAGGACGATGCGGCTGGTCTGCAGATTTCATCACGATTAACTACTCAGATTAACGGCCTGAATCAGGGCAACCGCAATGCCTCCGACGGTATTGCTCTTGCTCAGACTATCGAAGGCGCC
The DNA here is from genome assembly GCF_023050955.1 of Anaerobiospirillum sp. NML120511. Classification (NCBI taxonomy): domain Bacteria; kingdom Pseudomonadati; phylum Pseudomonadota; class Gammaproteobacteria; order Aeromonadales; family Succinivibrionaceae; genus Anaerobiospirillum; species Anaerobiospirillum sp. NML120511. Next base: position 7,492 of record NZ_JALKIK010000076.1, on the reverse strand, counting down.
ATGGACGAAACTACTTCTATGCTGCAGAAGGTTCGTACTCTGGCTGTTCAGGCTGCTAACGGCACTAACACTGCCGAAGACCGCGCTGCTCTGAAGAAAGAGGCTGACGCTCTGGGCTTTGAAATCACCCGTATTGCCCGTCAGACCAAGTTCGGCGGCATGACCGTTCTGGACGGTGGCAATGACACCTCCATTTATGGCAAGGGCGCACAGGGTAATACCTCCAAGGGCAGCCTTACTCTTCAGGTTGGCGCCAACAAGGGCGATACCATTACCTTTGAGGTGCACGCTACCGTAATGTCCAAGCTGTTTGCCGGCGGCGGCGGTGGCGGTGGTAACCCTGCACCTCCAGCTCCAAACCCTGGTGGCGGCGGTACCTGGGATAAGGCAACAGGCTTCAAGCTTGCTACAGCTGATGATGCCAGTGCTCTTATTGCTGAGATTGACAAGGTTATTGCCAAGGTTGACGGTCAGCGCGCCGACCTAGGTGCAATACAGAACAGGTTAGAGAGCTCAATCCGCAACCAGGCTAATGTTTCTGCCAACCAGGCTGATGCCCGTAGCCGCATTCGTGACGCTGACTTCGCCGAGGAGTCTGCCAACCTGAGCCAGCAGTCCATCATTCAGCAGGCTGCTACCTCCATGCTCATGCAGGCTAACACTCGCCCACAGCTGGGTCTGTCCCTGCTGGGCTAATCTGAATACAGATATCTGAATACCGATAATCGCTGGTCAGCACAGCTGACCTCTCAAGAGCCTGACTGCCTTGCAGTCAGGCTCTTTACGTTTATGCGCCGCATAAGGGCTGTGTAGTGCTTATCTGGCAAGACACGGGTAATGCTCAGCAGTCTGTTCGTAGCGGCCTCAACGGGTCGATCATGCTGCAATGGGACTTTCTGTAAGAGTTTTTGTTTTCGCCCGGCATGGTGTTCTTTGCTGGCTATGAAGGTGATCGAATATGTTGCTTTTGTTCATATTCATGGAGGCGGCGATGAGGCGTTGCGCACTGGTGTTCGGGGTTTTGTGAGGCCGGGCTTGAGCACGGCCTGCGTGCTCTATGGCGTGCAATTATTGTTATAAATCTGATATATATGCCAGTGCGTAGCGATTGTGCTTATGTGTCAACGGGCACGCAACTGCGGGCTTTTTGGGCCGTGCGGGCCATTGCCCTTAGCATGCCTGATTTTCTGGCCTGGCAGGTATTTTTGGCTGCTGCTGTTATAAATTTTCATGCATAAAGAGCATGATTCCGGTCTTTGTAAGCTGACATCCTTAAAATTTGCTGTTTATTGGTACGCAATTTTGGCTTAATAAGTTCAGATTTATGGACAGTTATGAAAACGCTTTCGTGCCTTTATAGATATCAGCACGTGGATTGAATCTGGACATTCTGATCAGTCAAAAAGCCGCTTATATATCAGACTGCAATCGTTTGCATATACTGGCTTGGCTGATAAAAATACGGATTCGTACTTTTGCTTTTGTGGCCTCTGTTCACTGTTTCGTAGAAAACGTGATCAATATCATAATTTTGCAAAGTAAATTAATGCAATCGTTGTCATTTGCGCAGTTGAAACTTTCTAACAATGGCTTAAACAGGCCCGGGGTCATACTCTAAGTAACCGTTTTCATGCCCATTTTTACCGTTTTTTCTCAAAATTTAATTTCTGATTAAAAATTGGAGAGGGATCGCAGTTTTTGAACGGACAAATCAATATCATGTAACCAACTTAAGGCCGAAGCGCAAATGAAGCTGCATTCGCGAGCTTTGCCCTGCCCGGTATCGAAGAATATCGAGCCTACCTGAATAAATTCAGGAACTTCACTGAATGCCTGCGCTGCGACTGTACTTTTTGACTGACACCAGGAAAGCTGTTGTTAACCTGGTGATCAGAACAGTCAGTAAAGTACCTTAAGCTATTTTCAGTTACCTGGAGGATCAAAGATCTATGAAGAAGTCTCTTACTGCTATTGCTGCCGCTGCCGTCTTAGCCGCCACCATGGGTACCGCTCAGGCTGAGGATGTCCTCGTTGGCTCCTGTATCTACAAGTTTGACGATACCTTTATGACCGGCGTTCGTAACAACATGCAGAAGGCCGCTGACAGCTTAGGCGCTGAGATTGAGTTAGTAGACTCCCAGAACCGTCAGCCAATGCAGAATGACCAGGTTGACACCTTCATCACCAAGGGTGTTAACGCTCTGGTTATCAACCCGGTAGACCGTTCCGCTGCCGGCCCTCTCGTAAACAAGGCCAAGGCTGCTGACCTGCCAATCGTCTTCATCAACCGTGAGCCAGAAAAGTCTGTTTTACAGAGCTGGGATAAGGCTTACTACGTTGGCGCAAAGGCTGAAGAGTCCGGCACCATTGGTGGTCAGTTAATCGCCGAGTACTTCAAGGCCCATCCAGAGGCTGACAAGAACGGTGACGGCAAGCTCCAGTACATCCTGATTAAGGGTGAGCAGGGCCACCAGGACGCTACCTTACGTTCTGAGTACTGCGTTAAGGCCATGAAGGAAGCCGGCCTCGACATCGTTGAGATTGGTTCCGACAACGCCAACTGGGACAAGGTTCAGGGCCACGACAAGATGAAGAACTTCATTACCTCTCTTGGTATTGAGGCCATCGAGGCCGTACTGGCCAACAACGACGACATGGCTTTAGGTGCTGTTGAGGCTCTTAAGTCTGAGGGTTACAACCTGGGTAAGGATGGCAAGGATCCTTCCAAGTTCATCCCTGTTGTAGGTGTTGACGCTACTGCTCCAGCCTTACAGGCCATTTCCAAGGGCCAGATGTTAGGCACTTCCTTAAACGACGCTGTTAACCAGGGTACCGCTGCTGTACGTATTGCCAATGAAGCTGCTCAGGGCAAGCCAGTTACCAGCGAGTCCATTGGCTACACCATCACTGATGGCAAGTATGTATGGATTCCTTACGTACGTGTTACCCAGGAAAACTACAAGGACTTCATGTAATCATCTGATTACTTAAGCCCGGTTTCAACAGCCCCCGAAGCTCTTGAGGGGGTCTGTAAACCCAAAAGCCCGGCAGCATTGCTGTCGGGCTTTTAAAGAGCACAAAAAAGCAGCCCTGAGGCTGCGCAATGTGTGTCTAATAAGCCGGCTCCTGCCAGCTTATAAATAAAGTGCTCAGGCTGACTTCCCCAGCATGAGTATTAAGTGCTCAGGCTGACTTCCCCAGCATGAGTATTAAAGGTCCAAGACTGAGACCTGCCTGTCACCTGCTTAAATCCCGCATAAGAAATAAGCCGCAATCCCGCATCTGTTTGTAACCTGCCTGATATCTCAAATCCAGCTGTTTTCAATGCAGTTACGGCCCAAGTTGCGCCCTTTTTTCGCATGCAGACCTAATCAGGGGACTGCATTTATCTGTTCAGGGCATCAAAGTTATCAACGATGACACCAGATCTTGAACCTGTATAAGGTCAAGTCAAGGGGAGCAAGACCAGCACTTCCCAGGCGCAAGCCCGAAAGCGGCAAGCCCGCGCTCTTTGAGCTCAGGGCAAAGCTGTAAAGCGACCAGACTGCGGTTATCAGGGCATTGAATATGCCGTTGCGCCGCTGTTGAAGTCAACACACCTGCCAGTGTGATGGTCACCTGAAGATAAGGTTAGCTGTTTTCTGGTTCTGGCCTGACAAGCCGGACTTATCTGTTTTTACAAGTCATTCACTGTCCTTTGCCTGAGCGGCCCCATCTATCTGGTCCCTGCCAGATAACGGAACCACCGGTCCCTGCAGGACTGACAGTTTCAGGTTAGGCAGCAGTCTGATAAGGCTGTGTGCAGTGATAAGCAATCATACAACAATAAGGTTAAAGGCGAGGCGGTAGTATTTATCGCAATCAGTTTGCAGCGCCCGGTAAGAGTTCATAAAGGACACCTTCTCCCTGAGCAACTCTCAGGCAGAGGTCTGACCTGCTGCAATGCAGATGTCTGCAGTCTTTAAAGCTGTAGCCACTGACTTAATTAACTTTATTAAGCTATTTAACGTCCACTGTCTTCTGCTCTGATTCATCCCTCCCTCCTCGTTTTTTCCTTAACTGAAGAAGGTGTACTCAAGGCTCAGGCCTGAAAGTATTCCTCTCTTATGCATGCAAAACGGCATTATCCTGTGACCGCACGTCAACAAGGCGGTTTAAACGGTCAGAGGCCGTATGCCGCAGGTATGATGCCGACTGTAAAAGCAGCATGGCATATCTTAGATACTTCGATAAACAGATCTATGCAAAGCGTCAGACACGCTGAGTGTGCCTGATATCTGTGGTCACAGCTTTGAGGCACAGCAATATCTGCTCATTAAGGCTTAAAACCTTGATGCTGCAGGGCAGTCAGAGGTTCATCACCCCCGACAGAGCTGGTGCCGCAAGCTCTCAGTCTTACAGAAAGTGAGGATCATTTTTCATGAGTCAGTACGTCCTTGAGATGAACGACATTGTGAAGCGATTCCCTGGTGTATTGGCACTCGATCATGCCAATCTGAAGGTAAGACCGGGTACTGTTCACGCCCTTATGGGTGAGAACGGCGCCGGTAAATCAACGCTCATGAAATGTCTGTTTGGTCTGTATCATCCTGATGAGGGTACCATTCTCTACAATGGTAAGTCCATCAATGATATTCCTAACACCAAAGCTGCTCTGGCCATGGGTATCTCCATGATTCACCAGGAGCTCCACCCTATACGTTTCCGCTCAGTTATGGAAAACGTATGGATTGGACGCTTCCCAACCAAATTCGGTTTTGTGGATCACAAGGCCATGTACGATCAGACTGTAGAGCTCTTCAAGAGCATCGGTCTGGACGTAGATCCAAAAGAGCGTGCCGGTCTGGTTTCCGCCTCTAAACTCCAGCTTGTGGAAATCGCCCGAGCCATTTCCTATGATGCCAAAATCATCATCATGGACGAGCCTACCTCATCCCTGACTGAGAACGAAGTTGAGTATCTGTTCAAGATCATCAACAAGCTCAGAGATGAAGGCCGCTCCATCATCTACATCTCCCACAAGATGGAAGAGATTCTGCGCATCAGTGACGACGTAACCATCATGCGTGACGGCAAGTTCATCGGCACCTACCTGGCCAAGGAAATCGACCAGGACTTCATCATCCGCAAGATGGTGGGCCGTGACATGTCCAACCGCTTCCCTGTACGTGAAGACAAGCCATCAGAAGAAGTCGTTCTGGAGGTTAAGGACTTCACCGCAGCTGAACCGCGCTCTTTCGTTGACGTCAACTTCCAGCTGCACCGTGGCGAAATCCTCGGTATCGGTGGTCTGGTAGGCGCTCAGCGTACCGAACTGGTAGAAACCATTTTCGGTCTGCGTGCACTTGACCACGGTCAGATTTTCAAGAACGGACAGGAAATTCAGATCAAGTCTGTGCGTGATGCCAAGCGCAACGGTATCGCACTGCTTACTGAAGAGCGTCGTCAGAACGGTATTTTCGGTATTCTTTCCATTCTCGATAACACTCTGATTGCAGCTCAGCAGAGCTTTGCCAAGATGGGTATTCTCGACGATGACAAGCGTGTCCCTGCTGCACAAAGCTCCTGCCGCGAGTTACGAGTCAAGACACCGGATCTGCAGACCCCAATTAAGAATCTCTCCGGTGGTAACCAGCAGAAGGTTCTGATTGCCCGCTGGCTGCTGACCAACTCCGACATCATCATCTTCGATGAGCCTACCCGTGGTATTGACGTTGGCGCCAAATATGAAATCTACAGCCTCATGCTTGACCAGATCAAGCAGGGCAAGTCGATCATCATGATCTCTTCTGAAATGCCTGAACTGATGGGTATGTCAGACCGCATTATGGTTATGTGCGAAGGTCATGTCACCGGCTTTGTCGACAAGGAAAACTTCGACCAGGTAGAAATCATGCGTCTGGCTTCAAGCTTCAAGAAGTAGAGAGGAAACTATGGCAAATACAATTACTCAGAGCTCCTACTACAAGGCCCTTACCGGCGTTGGCGGAGCCATGATCTTATTAGGCATTGCTCTTTACTTTGCCTCAATCAAGACCCTGTACGACTTACCTGTTATCATGATGCTGATCGGTGCCTGGATGACCATCCAGAACGGTTACCACGTCATGCGCCCAATAGCTCATGCTCCAGATATCGTTCTCAATGCCAGGACCCTTAACAATGTCCTGACCAACTACGCCATTATTATTGCGATGGTGGTACTCGTATTAATCATCTGCTTCCTGCAGCCTCGCTTCATGCAGATTCGAGTAGTTCTGGACATTATGACCCAGTCATCCACCAAGCTCATCATTGCTCTGGGTATCTGCTTTACCCTGATCATTGCTGGCTGTGACCTGTCTGCCGGTCGTATCGTTGGCCTCGCTGCCGTTATCTCCACCTCCATGCTGCAGACCGCTGACTACGGCAACCGCTTCTTCCCAGAGCTTGCCCAGCTGCCTTTATTCATCCCAATTCTGGTAGCAGTCTGTATCTGTATGATGTTCGGTGCCCTCAACGGCTTCCTGGTTGCCCAGTATGAAATGCATCCATTCATTGCAACTCTGGCTACTTCCGTAATTGTTTATGGCAGCTGCTCCCTGTACTTCGACCTGCCACCAAACAACTCCCAGCCAATCGGTGGTGTACGTCCTGACTTTGCAGCCTTAGGCCAGACCAAGTTCTTCCAGGGCGGCGGCTTCCCAGGCGTCTCCATTCTGATTCCTATTGCTGCTACCATCACCGTAATCATCTGGTTCGTACTCAACAAGACCGTATTCGGTAAGAACGTATACGCTCTGGGTGGTAACCGTGAGGCTGCCGTTGTAGCCGGTGTTAACGTATACGCTACCAACCTGTTCATCTTCGTTCTGGCTGCCGGTCTGTACGGTATTGCCGGTGTGCTCGAGGCTGCACGTACCGCTGGTGCTACCAACCAGTACGGTATGGGTTATGAGCTCGACGCCATCGCAGCCTGCGTAGTAGGTGGTGTATCCTTAATGGGTGGTATCGCAACCGTATCAGGCATTATCGCCGGTGTGTTCGTATTCACCATTATTACCTACGGTCTGCAGTTCATCTCCGTATCCCCAATGTGGCAGCAGGTTATCAAGGGCATCATTATTGCCACCGCCGTTGCTATCGATATGGGCAAGTACCGTAAGAAGAACTAATCTCAATATCCGGTCTGCAGCTGCTGCAATGCTGCACCAGTGCAGACAAAAAGGGCAGGCCCGCCTCAACACAAGGTCGCTGCCTGCCCTTTGAGATTAAACAGAACAGTACACTGACAAGTTTTCAGCCCCTGGCCGCACACACGCGGATGCAGCCTTAAGCGGCATGGCACAGACGATAAACCTTGTCTCAAATTAGCACCTCGCATGCATGAGGTGCACCAGGGCGTATCCCTTCACCGGGACACGCCTTTTTGCTTTTCAGGCGCACCACAATCCATAACCATTTTGAACCGGACCGCCTCCGCAACCCCAACCGGCCCTTTCCCGACCCGACC
>NZ_JALKIK010000075.1:0-10516 GCF_023050955.1 Anaerobiospirillum sp. NML120511 | reverse complement strand
AAACGCCGCACAGTTTACGGCTTAACGCCGTCAGCTTTTAACCGGGCTGCCTTAGGGCAGCCTTATGGAGGCAGCCAGCTCTGATTTAGCTTTTTGTGCATCAGATACTTGCGCTGCCTTACATCCCGGCCAGCAGGTACAGTTTTCAAAAGTGAGACTGCCCCGTAAGGCCGGGAACTGCAAGCACTGAATTAATGCCTTAAATCAGGCAGTAGAGGATAAACGTATGTTAATGGAGAAAGCCCGCCACGATCTGGTTGAATACGGTAAGAAGCTGGTTCACGCCAACCTGACCAAGGGAACAGGCGGCAACCTGTCAGTTTTTGACCGCGCCAATGGCACTGTAGCCATTACCCCAAGCGGCATCGATTTCTTTGAGATTACCCCTGAGGACATTGTTATTGTTGACCTCGAGGGCAAGACCATTGAGGGCACCCGCACTCCTTCATCCGAGTGGGAAATGCACCTCATGCCTTATCGTCACCGTACTGACATTGATGCAGTAATTCACGCCCACACCACTTATGCTACCGTGCTGGCTGTACTGCGTCAGGACCTGCCTCCATCTCACTACATGGTTGAGGTTGCCGGTCACAACGTACGCTGCGCTCCTTATGCTACCTACGGCTCCCATGAACTTGCTGTAAACAGCTATGAGTACATGAAGGACCGCCGTGCCGTGCTTCTTGCCAACCACGGTATTCTGGCCGGTGCCCATGACCTTCTCAATGCCTTTAACATCATTGAGGAGGTGGAGTACTGTTCTCACATCCACTGGATGGCTTCATGCATGGGCAAACCAGTCATTCTCCCTGATGAAGAGATGGAGTTAATGGCTGAGAAGTTCAAGACTTACGGTCAGCGTAAGGCCAAGGACTGATAGATACTTTGCACCCGCTGCGGGCAATGGCCGATGGCTGTTGCCCATGGCGGGTGTGGTTTTTTCAGGACGTTAAGAGCCTGAAAACTTACGGACCATCTTTTTCTCCATAGTTACCTCTCCTTAATCCTGGAACCGGCCTGAAATGAATGCTCCGGGCATGAGCAGGCGCTGCAGCGCAGGGCCGCAGCAGATGCCATGCCGGACTTCAGATGCCAGAGCTGCTGTTTCCTCCTTGCAGCAGTGGCAGATGTACCGGTAAACGCGCATGGGCGGTCAGTTCAGTCAGGTACGGTTCTTTTCAGGGAAGAAACATCTTACATAAGATTTTATGGAGAAACCTGCAGGCAGGCAGGAATCAGCGCCGGACTTTGCACGGCGGGATGGTTTTGTCTCTTGTCAGCCGGCACCGCAAGGTGACCATGGCTGCTTTCCCTACAGAACACATACTGCAGCGCAGTATCAAAAGGTAAATTCAGTCGGGTATGTTTGCCCGGCCTGTGCAGCTGCAGATTTAAGAGTGTTTTCAGGTTTTTGAGTTTTTGCCTGAGCCTGGGAAAGAGAGTGCAGCCCGGAATAGTAACTGCCCTGAGGGCAGACTGGTATATGGAATTTGAGCCCCGGATCTGATTTTTCGCAGCAGCTCCGGAGCGTACAGAATGTACGTTAAAAGCCTGAATCTGCGCACTGCCTGATGCGCTTGCCATTGATATCACCGGGTATGAGGATGACTGAGTATGGCTAATATTATTCTGTCCATGCAGGGAATTAAGAAATCCTTCAACGGAGTGCCCGCATTAAAGAACGGCGCACTTGATCTGTATGAAGGTGAGGTTCATGCCCTGATGGGTGAGAACGGTGCCGGTAAATCTACTTTGATGAAGATTCTGACCGGCATCTATACGCGTGATGAGGGCCGAATATTTTACGATGGCATGGATGTCGAATTTTCCGGACCAGCTGAATCAGAGTCAGCAGGTATTGCTATCGTGCACCAGGAACTCAACATGATGAAGGATCTGACAGTTGCTCAGAACCTCTTTATCGGCCACGAGGCCATGAACGGCATGTTCATCGACGATGCGGCCATGGAGGACAAGGCACGGGAGCTGTTCAAAATCCTTAATGTTGATATCGACCCTTCAGTAAAGGTAGGCATGCTTACTGTTGGTAAGCAGCAGATGGTGGAAATTGCCAAGGTTATCTCCAAGAATGCCAAGGTAATCGTTCTTGATGAGCCTACTGCAGCCCTTACAGATCATGAGATTGAAGAGCTCTTCCGTGTAATTCGTGACCTGCGTTCCAAGGGTGCCGCCATTGTCTACATTTCCCACCGCATGGATGAAATTAACGTAATTTCAGACCGTATCACCATCATGCGTGACGGTGAGTACGTGGGCGTGCTTGATGCGAAGAGCTGTACCAAGGACGATATCATCAAGATGATGGTAGGTCGAACAGTCTTTATTGAGCCAAAGACCAAATCCCAGGTCCCTGAAGGTGCAAAGGTACTGCTGCGCTGCGAGAAGCTTAACCGTGGCAAGTTTGTACGCGATGTGTCATTTGAAGTGCATGCCGGCGAGATTATTGGTTTCTCCGGTCTGATGGGTGCAGGACGTACTGAAACAGCACGACTTATCTTCGGCGCTGACCGCATGGATTCAGGTCAGATTTTCATTGATGGCAAGGAAGTAAAGATCAACTCTCCAAAGGATGCTGTAGCCCATGGCATTGGCTATCTGTCTGAGGACAGAAAGCGCTATGGTCTGCTGGTAGACAAGTCAGTTGAGGAGAATACTGTTATTGCTTCCCTGGCCAAGTTCATTTCAGGATTCAACTTCATTGACCAGGCTAAGACCGAAGAGGTCTCCAAAAAGTATGTCAGTGAGCTGAAAACCAAGACTCCAAGTGTCAAGCAGATCATCAAGAAGCTCTCCGGTGGTAACCAGCAGAAAGTGGTTATTGCCAAGTGGCTTACTGATGACAGTGACATTTTGATCTTCGACGAACCAACCCGTGGTATTGACGTAGGCGCCAAGAGTGAAATCTACAATCTGATGGAGACCCTGGCCAAGCAGGGCAAGGCCATTATCATGATTTCATCTGAGCTCCCTGAGATTCTTCGTATGTCCGACCGTGTGGCTGTAATGTGCGAAGGCAGACTCACCGGAATCGTGCCTATTGAGGAGGCAACTCAGGAAAAGATCATGGCCCTGGCAACCCGTTAACTGTCAGTCCCGGCTGTACCGGCCCTGTTAACAGAATGTCCTGCTGTTGCAGGACCTGTTAAGGGCAGGCACCGGTAAGCATATGTGCTGCCGGTGTTTCCCGGTGACCACTTTGCCGGAGTCGTGCTGAACCTGGCGCCCATCACCCCTATTCAGGGGGCTGAGCCCGACGCCCAGCATCCCCTCCAGGGGCTGTGCCCGGCGCGCAGCATACCCTCCAGGAGCTGAGCTTCAGGATCAGCAGCCCTCCGGGTCATGAGCCGGTACAGGGACTGTCGAAATCAATGCATACACACAGCCGGAAACGACCGGCTGAACTCTGAACTTATCCTCACAGCTGATCAGGGCTCAACACCTGGTAACCATAACGCCTGTGGCGGGCCTGCATAAGGTACGGTCGACAGTGGCAACAGCCGGAGCAGTTGAGCTCACCTTCAGCAGCAGAGCAGGGACAGTCCTGACTGCAGGATAAAGTGTTATGAAAAGGAGTCTCCTGTGGATCAAATCAAAAAGCTGGTATCGAACCAGCAGGCCGCTGTAGTGCTGGCCCTCGTGCTTATCTGTGTTGTATTTGCGCTCATGACTGATCGCTTCATGCAGCCTACAACTTTCACCAACATCTCAAAGTCTGCCTACTACATTGCCTTTATGGCCATTGGCGTAACCTTCGTTATTGCCACGGGCGGTATCGACCTGTCCATTGGTACGGTAGCTATCTGCTCGGCCCTGGTGGGAGGTACGCTCATGGAGGCCGGAGCACCAATGCCTCTGGTACTGCTTACCATGCTGGCAACTGGTGTTATCTTCGGTCTTATTAATGGACTGCTGGTAACGCGACTGGGACTGCCGTCCTTTATTGCCACTCTGGGCACCATGATGATGTCCCGTGGTCTGGGCTCCATCGTTTCAGGTACCAAGACCATCTCTTTCCCTCAGGGTTCAGCAGATGGCGCCTGGTTCCGTGAGCTCTTTATGATTACCTCTCGTGATGGCTTCCTGCCACGCAACTTCCCAACAGGCTTTATCCTGCTGGCAATTGCTGTAGTAGTCATGGCTCTGGTGCTCAACCGTACTCAGGTAGGCCGTTACATTCTGTCTATCGGCTCCAACCGTGAGGCTACCCGTCTGTCAGGTATTAACGTTGACTACTACGAGACCATTGCCTATGTAATCTCCGGCTTCTTTGCCGCTCTGGCCGGTATCGCTTATGTAGCCGTATTTACTACCGCACAGCCAAATACCGGTAACGGCTTTGAGCTTGATGCCATTGCAGGTGTGGTAATCGGAGGTACTTCGCTTGCCGGTGGCGTGGGATCAATTCTGGGAACGGTACTTGGTGTGTTCATCATGACCGTACTTAAGATTGGCTTCCCATACATTGGTGTACAGAGCCACTATCAGATGTTTATCACCGGTATTATTCTGGTAATTGCCGTGTACATTGACATCATCAACCGCAAGCGTAAGGGTCTTGCCTGATAAGGCTCGCGTAAGCGGTAAGTCCTGTACTGACCCGGGAGTTCTGATACGGCATGTCCCCACGTCATCGCGCTGAGTTTGCAGCAGCCTGAGACAGGGCAGCCGGTCGACAGAGCATCAGGCCAGCCCCGGCACTGATGACGGATCGACCCTCAGGTATGTCACTCCACTATGGGGCCGGAACAGCCTTCTCATACCAGCCTTAAACACGGTGCAAGAGAAGGCAGGCAGCACCAGCAGGTCTGCACCTGATGCTCTTAACTCAGATGCCAGACCATAAAGCTGCCACATCAAGATGTCGCAAGGGCGCTACCTTGAAAAAGCTCATCAGCCGCACAGTTTGTGCGCCCCATGAGGACCGAAGCCAGAAGCCCGATAAGGCTCAAAAGCCTGACAGGTCAGGAGCAGTTCAGGGAAACTCCCGACTGCTCCGCCAAGGTACGCCCTTGAGTGGGCTTAGCCACTCTGGCATTGGCTGGGCCAGTGCCCGGCGACATCACCTGTTAATTCAGGCATTTCAAATGCGCGAACAGTTGCGATTAGTTGCACTCAATCCGCGCCTGCAGCAGGGCTGAAACAGCAGCCTGAGTCTGCCCGATTTCTACTGTCGACCTGCCTGTTAAACATTGAGCAGGACACCCAAATGACATGCGCCTTTTACAGGACAGCAAGTGCCTCAAAACAGGCCATGACGTGGGCATAAATGGGGCGTTATGCCGCCCTGAATCGCGCATGCGCATGCGTCTTAGTGCAGTACAGACGCTAAACGCGATGCACATCACACAAATCAAATATGACTGCCAGAAACTGCATCTGAGCGTGGGCTTTTCTCTTATCATGAGACAGGCTCAAAAGGATAAGAAGCGGCGCGACGGACCCATGGTCCGCAGGTGAAAGTTAATGGGCGCCGACCAGAAAATTCCCTTCAGTTAATATCGTTATTTCAACTTAACAACAGAGTATGCGGATGCTGTAAGATCCGCAATGCCAGTAAGTACTCAACAGCCTCATCAGGCCGCAAGCCAGCCACAGCTGCGTTGCCTGGGCACAGGGTGCCTGGCTCAGATACAGCTGTACCGCCTTGGCACAGAGCGCCAGGCTCAGCCCCAGCTGCATTGGTGCTGTAAGCCTCGGGTCGTGATGCTGTTAAGTATTTTGCCAATGTCTCGTCTTTATTTAACCGACCGCAGTGGAGCCGGGAGCCCGCAGCGGTACACGCATAAACTGTAACAATCAATTTACTTCTGTAACGGATTCCGCTGTCTGACCGCCTGACCGATCTTTGCACTTTAGTTTTTACCGTCAGGCCTGTGCATACAGCTGATGACAGGTACATACGGATAGAATGATCCGACTGTGTTACCTGTACATGACAGCTTTCTGTCTGCTGTCATGATGCAGACTGCATATGATGCTGCTCGTATCATCCCTTTTCATCGCCCTTTTATGTATGATGGGCTTTTCGCAGATGGACAGGGCAGAGTGCTGATTATGCTCTCTGAATTTATCAAGTCTTATAAGGATGTTTTGTTTATGAAGCTCAAGAAGTTAGTCTTAGCCTTAGGTGCCGCCACTGTTTTATTCTCCGGCAGTGTATTTGCTGCTGATATGCACATCAACGTAGTTGCCAAGGGCTTCCAGCATCAGTTCTGGAAGGCTGTAGAGCAGGGCACTCAGAAAGCTGCAGACGAGTTTGATGTTACCGTAGACTTCCAGGGTCCGGACAATGAGTCCAACATCGCTCAGCAGGTAGAGTACCTCAATGCCGCTATCGCCACCGGTCCAGATGCTATCTGTCTTGCAGCTCTTGATACCCGTGCCATGCTTGACTCCATTCAGATGGCTCAGGACGAAGGCATTCCTATGATTGGCTTTGACTCTGGTGTACCTGATGCTCCAGAGGGCGCCATCAAGGCAACTGCTTCTACTGACAACACCGCTGCAGGTGGTCTGGCTGCCAGCAAACTCCATGAGATGATTAAGGCCAAGGTTGATGCCGCTACCAAGGACAAGCCTGTACGTATCGGTGTTATTGCTCAGGAGTCCAACTCCCAGTCCATCGTACAGCGTACCAAGGGCTTTGTTGATGCTTTCGTAAAGATCGTTGGTGCTGACAAGGTTTCTGTTGAGGGTCACGACTCTCTGCGTGCTGTAAAGAAGGGCGCTCCAGTAATCCTGGAAGTAGGTATCCCAGCTGAGGTTAAGGACGTTGACGCAGCTGCCGTAGCATCCGCTATTCTTGAGAAGGGCGATCTGATTGCCATTTACGGTTCCAACGAGTTCGCTACCAATGCCATTATTACCGCCAATGAAGGTCTGGACAAGCTGGGCTCTGACAAGGTTATCGCTGTAGGCTTTGACGCCGGCACCAAGGTACTTGACGCCATGGAAGCAGGCATTCTTTCCGGTGCTGTAACCCAGAACCCTGTACAGATCGGCTATCAGGCAGTACGTCTGGCAGTTGAGGCCGTAAACGGCAAGAAGGTTGAGGACGTGGACACTGGCGCTCTGTGGTACAACAAGGACAACATGAACGATCCTGCCATCAGCGTCTGCTTATACCGCTAATCAGCTCACTGTTTATCCTGTTAGTACGGCTCTGAACATATGAATGGCATATCTCAGAGCCACCGGTGCGACAGTCAGGGCAGCTCAATCTGCTGTCTGAAACTGTCGCATCCGGCAGCATAACTGACAATTTGCCACCCTCCGACTGCCTTCCCCGGGCAGATCGCCTTGCAATGGCTTCCCAGCCCACACTGCCGCCAGTCCTGGCGGCAGACCGTGGACCCACCTGCAGATACCTGAAAATCTTCCGTACAGACATTTTCAAGCCCGGCTGGCTCTTCATCATGAGTGGTGTTTTGTTAACATTATGTCAGTCTTTTTTGTTTTAGAAAGTGTTATGATGCGCTGTAAAACGATATGGCTGACAATGCATAAAGAAGTCAGACAGGACTGATGGTATGTCCCCATGGCCTAATCGCAGGTCAGACCTTGGTAAGAATGGTATTCACGGCATAATAGCAGGCCATACTGGGCCGAGTCTGGTACACAGGGCCTCATAACAGGTTATGCGGGGGCATGGTAGATTCCCGGGGCATTCTACAGCCTTATGGAGCATGTAAGATTCCCGGGGCATTCATACAGGCTTATGGAGCATGTAAGATATCAGGTGCTGCAGGGTAGTAGATTTAAAGCCTGCTGAAAGTCAGCTGTTTAAGCTGCATCAGACGGCTGTGTGCTCATCACGAGCCGGGCTCTCCATGAGCATAATTTGGATAATTCATCCTCAAAAACTAAGTGCTGATAAGGGCAGTCCCGTTTATACGGTGACTGCCCTTTTTGCATGTGATATTGCGATAAATAACGGTATTACTTCAGTTGAATATGCCTGTTATTCAGGTTAGTATCTCTCATCTGCAGGAGCTCTACAGCCTGGCAACTGTACGATTCTTTAAGGAACAGTTATATGAGTAATATCATTGAGCGAATCAAGGCCGCAGAGGAGTTTGCTCAAAGGTGGTCTGGTCAGGGATATGAGAAAGATCAGACACAGCTTTTCTGGTCTGAGCTGCTCTGTGATGTTATGGGGATAAGGCATCCATCTCAGTTCATATCTTTTATGCTGTACGGATGCGTACGTCTGCCTGCAGATACCGGACAATTGCCTGTGATATGCCGTATGGATGCGTGTGGATGCTTACGGCTGACATTGAGCAGAGAGTTTCAGGAATAAAAACTGCATATATATCAGCTTTTATCAGATGTCACTAAGGGGCGTATGACTTGCTTCTTGCAGATACCCCTGCCAAAAGAATCCTGATAAATAAAGGCTTCCTTCATCAAGCAAGCGGCGTGGCTGCTCCATATCTATGCAAATCAATGGAACGACAATACTCATAAAACATGATAAGTATGCGGTTTAAATTCCCCAAGACATCTGCTTAATGTCAGGGCCAGGCATATGCTTGCTGATTTATGACATGAAAAAAGCGGTTATCCCTGGGGATGACCGCTTTGGGGCTTAAGAAGTCTTAAGCTCTTTGTTTGCTTTGTTGAGATCTGATTTTAGCACTGTGCATGAAACTTTGCTCATGTATGTACCATGGAGGGGCATCGCGAGAACAAGTCCTTGTCAGGCAATGTACAGCGTCTGATTAATCCCTGATTTATGATGGATTATTCGTCAGCCTTGCTTGTGCGTCCGATAAAAACCATTGTCATTTGAAATGTATTGCTATTGGTTAGCAGCAGTGTAGACAATGCACTGCCATTTCGAGCAGTGGTGAAGGCATGGCATGGAATTGCATTGCATGGCATTGCATTGCAGGCATGGCATTGTATGGCAATGGACAGTTCAGGAGTCAGCAAGGCACTTCCATTGGTGTTAAGTTCTGCTGGCAGGGAATGAGGTGGTGAGATCTTAGCCGGGTTCAAGGAGATGGCTGTCGAGAGATCGCTTACAGGGCAGGGGCCAGAGACTGTGATGGCTCGGAGGTGGTTGCTGGCAGGTTGTTGCTGGCATGAAGGGCACAGCCGGGCAAAAAGGCCCGGACATGATCTGTAGCGGCCTTTGATTGAGTTTTTGCTGCAGCTGTGCAGGATGCTGCTATGGCCGGGGCTGTGAGGTTTTACTGCCTGACGGGTTCGGAGCGTCAATGATGGCAGCAGCAGCCTGGGATCATGGCAGGGCCATGTGAATACTCTGGCGGCCAGATGCATCATAAGGCTGAACCTTATGTGGTACATGGCAGCGCCAAATGCCTGACTTTGCAGGGCTGGGGCCAGTCTGGAGTTCAGTGGAGATGTTGAGCCAGAAAGGCCGGACGGCTGCCCTTAAGATGTCAGTATGAGCAGCCGTATACATGAAAGCCCGGCTGGTGCCGGGCTCCCTTGTATATATGTGCAGGAATAGCGCTCCTGCACTGGCTTAAGGTTCTGGACCTTAAGCTTTGCAGACTGTTAGTCCTTGGCCTTGCGCTGGCCGTAGGTCTTGAACTTCTCAGCCATTAATTCCATTTCCTCATCTGGGAGGATAACTGGCTTGCCCATGCAGGAGGCCATCCAGTGAATCTGTGAGCAGTACTCAACTTCTTCAATGATGTTAAAGGCGTTGAGCAGGTCATTGGCACCGGCCAGAATACCGTGGTTAGCCAGCAGAACAGCGCGGCGGTCCTTCATGTACTCATTGGCGTTTACTGCCAGCTCGTGAGAGCCGTAGGTAGCATAAGGAGCACAGCGAACATTGTGACCTGCAACCTCAACCATGTAGTGTGATGGAGGAAGATCCTGACGCAGTACGGCCAGTACGGTGGCATAGGTGGTGTGAGCGTGGATAACAGCATCGATATCGGTGCGGTGACGGTATGGCATCAGGTGCATTTCCCACTCGGAGGATGGAGTACGGGTGCCTTCGATGGTCTTGCCGTCCAGATCGATAATGACAATGTCCTCAGGGGTGATTTCAAAGAAATCGATGCCGCTTGGAGTAATGGCTACAGTGCCGGCAGCACGGTCATAAACGGAGAGGTTGCCACCGGTGCCCTTGGTCAGATTGGAAGTAACGAGCTTCTTACCAAACTCAACTAATTCTAAGCGGGCTTTTTCCATTAACATAGTCGTGATCCTTCAAATTATCACTGTAAACCGCTGACAGGTGTCTGTGATAAGGGCCTGTTCTGCCCTCATATATGCGCAGGATGCGGTTTAAGGAGGCGCCTGATAAGGCGCAGGTAAAGTTTAATCTGTGTGTTTACTTCAGCAGAGGCTCTACAGGGATCCTCCTGCTGGATTAAGACAGTCTGGACTGTTTTTGGGCAGGCTCTGCTCATTACAGTTGCAGAGCCTGAACCAGCCCCTTATTTCGTTGAGCATGGCGCTAATGCTGCCATGCCGGGGCTGATTAAGCGGCTGCAGACCGCCGGTC
>NZ_JALKIK010000074.1:0-11382 GCF_023050955.1 Anaerobiospirillum sp. NML120511 | reverse complement strand
TAAGAGAGTTAGGCGAGTTCATGTCCCAGCTCAGCCATGAGCGCATGCGTGATTGCTTCTGTTGTGACATTTTAGATGACCTTAAGGATGAAGTTTGATGAAAATCACACTAGCTTAATACGCCGTAGCAGAAGATTCGTACTCTTGCAGTTCAGGCCCGCAATGGCACCAACACTCTGGAAGACCGTAAGGCCCTTGGCAAAGAGGCATCCGCTCTTGCCCAGGAGATCACTCGTATTGCCAAGCAGACCAAGTTTGGCGGCTCCTTAATCCTCGACGGCGCTGGCACCAACTCCATCATGACCAAAGGCGGCGGTGGCGGCCAGAACCAGGGCAAGGACGAGATTGGTAAGCTTACTCTGCAGGTTGGTGCCAATAAGGGCGATACCATAGATTTTGAAGTTCATGCACTGAAGTTCTCGCAGATTGCATCTGCAGCTGGCATGCAGACTAATGATCTTACAAAATTCTGGAGCAAGGCTGGCGCCAACAACAAGCCTGACCAGATTTCATTCTCCAAGATCGAGAGTGTTGAGGCTGCCATCACCGGTTTAGATGCCATGATTGGTGCAGTAGATGCCGCTCGTGCTGGCCTGGGCGCTATCCAAAACAGATTATGTATACTGTTTTAACAACTCTAGTGTTTCGCTATAATTACGATAAATAAGGCATTCTTTCCCTATACTCTATTCATAACTTCTCAATTTTATAACCTGCCAATTTCCCCCTTTCCTACCTATCCCCCTCCGTCAGGCTTGTACAGAGCTCCCGACTTAGCTCGTCATATTTCTAAACTTCCCTTTCCTATCATATTTGTCATAATTTTGTCCTGTTATTTTAATATTGATCTATTTATATCTAATACCGTAAAGTGTTCAGCAGGGACTGTTTGACTTACAATTATTAAGTATAGAGATTTTAGGCACAAAAAAATCGCAATCTGCGATTCAGATGCGATTATCAAGCATTTGAGATTGATTTTGCAGTAAACTTTGTGATTATTAAAACAGTATACATAACCTGTTTAATGTATAGCTATACATTAAACAGATTGGAGAGCTCCATTAGAAACCAGGCAAACGTTTCTGCCAACCAGGCTGACGCCCGCAGCAGAATTCGTGACGCAGACTTTGCCGAAGAGTCTGCCAACCTGTCACAGCAGTCCATTATTCAGCAGGCTGCTACCTCCATGCTCATGCAGGCTAACACCCGTCCACAACTGGGTCTGTCCCTGTTAGGCTAAGGTCAAATACCAGTAATTACTGACAGTCGGTCTAAATAAACCGATTGCAATTCAAAGCCCGCTGGCACAATGCCTGCGGGCTTTTTCGTATCTGGATACCTGTAAAACATGAACAGATTTTCCTTAAGAGCTGTCAACCGCAGATCATGCCGATCGAGCTGCAAGTGACATTATTGCTCGTAGATGTTCCATATTATACTTTACATAACAATATGTATATATTGCAAATATTACAGTTTATTCTTTACATATCGTTATGTATTGCATATCAGATTAATTATGGACTCAATGCGTTATGGAGCGCAACTGTTCTGGATTGAGCTCTAAGGTTCGTTCTGGATAACAGCTGTTCTGGATTGAGCTCTAAGGTTCGTTCTGGATCTCAGCTGTTCTGGATTGAGCTCTAAGGTTCGTTCTGGATCTCAGCTGTTCTGGATTGAGCTCTAAGGTTCGTTCTGGATTGCAACTGTTCTGGATTGTGCTCTAAGGTTCGTTCTGGATTGCAACTGTTCTGGATTGTGCTCTAAGGTTCGTTCTGGATCGCACCTGTTCTGTATTGAGCTCTAAGGTTCTTTCTGGATCGCAGCTGCGGATAATTGAGAACTCTATAGCGTTCTGGATTGCAGCTGGGCGCATTGTTGCTGAGGTTGCTGAGGGGGCTGGCCGGGACGGCCATGGGCGGGATTTGGAGTTTTGCTGTGGGGCGGGGATGACAAAGCCCGGCATGGCCGGGCTTTGTGAGGGCCGGATAACCCGGCCCGGGAGGTGCTGCCGCTGGCAAAGCCAGGGCGCTGCGGCCAGCGCTGCTGGCGCTGGGCGCTGGAGTTTGGATATTAGGCGCGGCGCTCGTTTGACTCAGGATCGAAGACGTGGTCGACGTTCTTGAGCTGTGGCTTGTTCTGGTTCCAGTATGGGGACAGCTCACGCAGACGGCCGATAATACCTGGCAGAACCTCGATGGTACGATCGATCTCAGCCTCAGTGGTGAAGCGGGATAAGGAGAAGCGGATAGTACCGTGAGCACAGGAGAATGGAATGCCCAGAGCCTGCATTACGTGAGATGGCTCAAGGCTCTCGGAGGAGCATGCAGATCCTGAGGAGGCGGCAATACCGTACTCATTTAACATGAGAAGAATAGCCTCACCCTCAATGAACTTGAAGCCTACGTTCAGGGTGTTTGGAGTACGCTCAGTCTGATCGCCCATTACCAGAACCTCAGGAATGGTCTTTACGATGGCATCCTGCAGCTTGTCACGCAGCTTGCGTACGCGGGTGTCCAGCTCGTTTAAGTGAGCCTTGGCCAGCTCACAGGCAACGCCCAGACCTACGATGTATGGTACGTTCTCAGTACCGGCGCGACGGCCTCTTTCCTGGTGACCACCGTGGAGGTATGGCAGGAAGCGGGTACCACGACGAACGTATAAGGCACCTACGCCCTTAGGAGCGTGCAGCTTGTGACCGGAGAAGGAGAGCATGCGTACCTGAGTGTTCTTAACATCTACAGGAATCTTGCCCACAGCCTGAACAGCGTCAGAGTGGAATACTACACCACGCTCGGCAGCAATCTCGGAAAGCTTTGGAATGTCGTAGACATTACCAGTCTCATTGTTAGCCCACATAATGGAGGCCAGAGCGGTCTTGTCAGAAAGCAGCTTTGCCAGATCCTCAGGATTTAAGTCACCCTTGGAATTTGCCTCAAGATACTTGACGGTAACACCACGGGCTGCAAGGAACTCACAGGTGTCGATAATAGCCGGGTGCTCCAGACGGGTGGTAACAATCTCATCCTTGTTCTTCTGGGTCCATAAGGAGGTCCATAAGGCGGCGTTATCAGACTCGGAGGCACAGGAGGTGAAGATAATCTCATCAGGGTGCTCAGCGCCGATTAAGTCAGCTACCTGCTCACGGGCACGGCTGATGGCCTTCTCAACAGGAACACCAAAGCCATGCTGAGAGGAAGGATTACCGTAGAAGGTAGTCAGGTAAGGCATCATGGCCTCAACTACCTTTGGATCGATCATTGTGGTGGCGTTGTTGTCCAGGTAAATGCCGGTACCTGCACCCATGTTATTTGTATCCATCTTTTTTCCTGCAATTGCCTCATGCCCCCTGATTTGGGGAGCGGCGGGCAGCTGTAAGTTTTATCCGGGCCGGATTTTCATCACAGCAAGGCGATTTTCTGCAATGTCTTATCACTGATATCGCTTTGCCTGGTGCCAGTATCATCTGTATTAGTGCTGGCGCAGTGAAACAAAAGGTGAGCGGTGGGCAGACAGACTGTCCTGTGGGCAGGTCATCTGTCCATGGCATGATGAGGCGGCAGGTCTGACCTGTGTCAGTGGCTGCATAATCCCCGCACCCTTCCGGGCCGGTACTTTCAGTACCATGATTGAAACTGTTTTGACCTTTGACAGTCGGGGAGAGCCAGGATTTACCTGGAGCGCTGGGCCTGTGGTGCATGGCACCGCCCTGCTGTTCTCAGCTGGTAGTGCATGGCACTGGTCAGCTGTTCTGAGCTGGTGATGCAAGGCACTGTCCTGCTCTCTTCCCCGGCCGGCAGCTGACTGCGTGGTCAGTCTGCCGGCTGTGGTCCATCAGGGAGGGCTTTGCTAATTGCGCTCCTGTTGCCTGATGTCCTTGCGATCTGCGCTGTTAGACGGAGATCTTGAGCTTGGAGAAGTCAGCGCCAAAGGCGGCTTCAAGCTTGGTCTTTAAGAAGTTTAAGGTCATGTCGTGCATCATGCCGGTAGCGATGTTGCCGGTGAAGCGGAACTTGATCTCATCGCCGTTAATGCCCAGCAGGCTGATGCGGGAGCCGTCGGTCAGGCCTGAGTTGAGCTCCTTGACTACGCCGTCAACTTTCTGGAAGTGTGGAGAATCCAGGGTAGCACCATCAAATGAAGTGGTGTTGCCGGTGCTGCAGCCACAGCTCTTGTTCTCGGTAGTGGTGGCAATCTTGATGCCCTGAACAGGAGTCTGAGCAAAGCCTGGACGTGGGGTACCGCAGCGCTCCAGGTCAACCCAGACCTCATCGATGATTTCTTCGATGCGCATGTGACAGCTCTGGCAGCCGCCGCCAGCCTTGGTGTAGTTGGTAACTTCCTCAACGGTGGTGAGGTGGTTTTCCCATACTACCTTCTTAATCTTGTTGGCACCGACGCCGAAGCAGTGGCAGATAATCTCGCCGTCTTCGTCGTGAATGTGCTCATAGGTCTTGCCGTGGTAGTTGGCAATGGCAGCGTCTAAAGCTTCACGGCCCATTACGGAGCAGTGCATCTTCTCAGCTGGCAGACCGCCCAGATAGTCAGCAATCATCTGGTTGGTAATCTTTTCAGCCTCGGTCAGGCTCTTGCCAATCAGCATCTCGGTTAAAGCAGAGGAGGATGCGATGGCGCTGCCGCAACCATAGGTCTGGAAAGCTGCATCTTCGATAATGTCGGTGGTTGGATTGATCTTTAACATTAATCTCAGAGCATCACCGCAAATAATCGAGCCCACGTCACCAACAGCATTGGCGTCTTCAATAACACGTGCGTTGCGTGGATTCAGGAAATGATCTTTAACTTTTTCAGAGTAATCCCACATAGCTAAAAGCCTCAATTAAATTCGGTGAAACAGACAGATTCATTCCGTCTGGTGCCGGACATAACAGATCCGGGCATAAGCGGGACATCCTGTCTCCGTCATACCTCTGCCAGGCACTGGGTCAACTGGGCTGACCTGAAATCAGCGCGTTGATTTTAGATCCTGAAAGCCCTCATTACAAACCATATTCCTGACCTTCAGGATATCCATGGATTAATGGCTTCATTCACTTGGTTCTGTTGTTAACTCCTGCATAAACAGGCCTGAATTAACGGCATACAATTTTACAGGAAATAACACAGGTGATAATGCAAAGATTTAGCAAATGCTAACCTGTCCCCAACAACTGATCAAAAGTACCATTCATGGTGGAGAGCTCACCTGGCATCAACAGGCATATAAATCACAGCCACAGGCGGTTGTCGCTATTATTGCACAGTATTACAAAAGTAGATTAATAAAATGCTAAAAGCACCGGTATGCCCCGTCTGATTTAGGGAAAATTTTCACTTCCGACATCGGTTTTTACCATTTGCCTGCTGTATCGTGCCCTGCCCCTGCCATTGCCTGACTTAGCCCCACAGGATGCAGTCATGACCAAGGCTATGGCCATCTGTAGCGCTGGCACAGAGCTGTTGCTGCGCATGCCCAGCTGACGCATCGGCAGTGCGTCATGGCTGCGCACATACAGCTATGAGCAATGGGATGGCTGGCCGGGACGGCAGTTGCCGTGCAGCCGGCTGGCTGCACGGGACAGCGAGTGGCAGCTGCGGTGGCCAGTGCCAGACCATTGCGCTGACCATTGCAGGTGCTGTGACCGGGCGGCTCGGGCTGCAAGGGGGTATAATGACGCCAGCTTTTAACTTCCCGGTCAACAGAGCAAGGGGTATGCATGACTAATCAGGCAAAAGCAAGAGAAAGCCTCAGCGACATGGTCAACCGTGACATGACGCTTTCTGAGCAGATTGGACTGACAGTAAGACTGAGTATGCCGTCAATCATGGCTCAGCTGTCCTCAATTGCCATGCAGTATATCGATGCTGCCATGGTGGGCAGTCTTGGAGCTCAGGCATCAGCCTCCATAGGTCTTATGATGGCCCCAATCTGGCTGTTTACCGGTATCTGCATTACCTCAGTGTCAGGCTTTTCCGTACAGGTAGCTCATCTGCTGGGCGGACGTGACGAGGTCAAGGCACGTATCGTAGTGCGTCAGAGCTATGTGGTCCTGATGATCTTTGCTCTGGCCGTTTCGGGAGTTGCCTGCGCCCTTGCCTCATCCCTGCCGCTATTTCTCGGAGGTTCTCCGGAGATTGTGGGGCACTCAGCTGCCTACTTCACTATCTACATGGCAGCCCTCCCTCTGTTCCAGCTAAACTTCCTGTCAGCTGCCATGCTGCGCTGCTCAGGCAATATGCTGCTGCCAGGCATGCTCAATATCATGATGTGCGTGCTGGATGTTATCTTCAATTTCATCTTTATCTTTGAGACCAGGATAATCGATCTGCCTTTATTTGGTCCGGTTGAGGTCTATGGCGCCGGTATGGGCGTTGAGGGTGCTGCTGCCGGAACAGCGGCAGCCGCCGGTATTACCGGTATTATCATGACCTTCTTCCTTACCATGCGCTCACCGTCCCTGGCCCTGCATATTGATAAGGGCTCATTCCGCCCTACTCTTGAAGTGGTAAGACGAGCACTGCGTATCTCCCTGCCTATTACAGCTCAGCAGTTCATGATCAGCTCAGCCCAGATTGTGTCCACCATGATTGTGGCTCCGCTGGGTACTGTGGCCATTGCCGCTCACTCTTTTGCCATAACCATTGAGGCTATCTGCTATATGCCGGGCTTTGGTATTGGTGATGCCGCCACCACTCTGGTAGGTCAGTCCATTGGTGCCCGCCGTTTTGACCTTACCCGTCGCTTTGCCCGTATTACTCTGAGCTTTGGCACTCTGGTCATGGCTGTCATGGGCATGCTTATGTATATCTTTGCCCCTGAGGTCATGGCTGTAATGACTCCTGATGAGCATGTACGTCAGCTGGCAGTTGACGTGCTGCGCATTCAGGCTTTTGCCGAGCCGCTCTTTGCCGTAGCCATCGTGGGCTATGGCATCTGCGTAGGTGCTGGTGACACCTTTATCCCAAGCCTGCTCAACTTCGGCTCCATGTGGCTTATCCGCCTTGGCATGGCCTGGTATCTGTCCTTAAGCTACGGCCTTACCGGTGTCTGGATTGCCATGGCCGTTGAGCTTTCTATCAGAGGCATGCTCTTCCTTGCCCGTCTGCGCTGGGGCAACTGGATTAAAACCATGAACTGACCGGCCCCAGCGCCGTCGCAGCGCCAGCGCCATGGCCAGCCTCGGCCGTTAGCCGTACTTTGCCGGGCCTCAACATGCGCCATGGCTCCTGCCATGGCATCAGCAAGGGGCGCGGCCCTGTCACGGCCCTGGTCTTGACCACTGCGGTCCACGCATCAAACAGCAAAGCCCCACACAGAGGCTGATAACAGCTTTTGTGTGGGGCTTTTGGCTTTTCTTCTGATCAGAGTGTTCACTCGTCAGTCAGGCTGCGGCTACAGGGGAATGCCCTTGCACTCAAAGCCCTCTTCGGTGATGGCACTTGATATCTGCTCGTCGCTTAGCTCAGGTGCTGCCTTGATGCGGGCACACTTGTTTTCAAGAGATACCTCAATGACCTCACAGCCAGGCAGAGCGCTCAGAGCCCGGGTCACACTGCGTACGCAGTGCTGACAGCTCATACCCTCAATCTGTACTGTTTTTTCCATAAACTCACTAACCTCACTTTGCTGTGCAAAAGCCTGAGCCTGCAGACTGCCACTGTGTACTGCATCCGTACTCTGCAGACTGTCCTTACAGCCACACTCGCCACTGCTCTCCCCGCAGCAGCTGCCACTTTCAGAGTCAGGCTCTGAGCTGGCGGCGCTGGTACTGGTACTGGTGCTTGTACTGGTGCTGGTACTTGTGCTGGTGCAGGACTGGTCATCAGCGCTGCAGGCGCAGCCATGGCCTGGGCTGCAGCATGAGGATTCACTGGCTGTGGAGCTGGCCGGAGCGGCAGCTGCCTGGGAGCCGGTTGCGGCGTCAGCTGCCGGCAGTGGTCCGCCGGTTACGGCCACACGTGCAGGTAAGGACAGGTCAAGGCGGGCGGCGGTATTCTTTTGTTTGGCAAGGTCACCACCGTGCTGGGAGCCACAGACAGCATAGTTTTCGCACTCTTTGCAGGCCATGGCCTTGCAGTGTTTGGTAGAAACACCAGCAAGGGCATTGAGAGGCATGCTACGCAGTCTCAGGGCATTGCCTACCACGCACACTGAGCTCATGCTCATGAGCAGCGCGGCCACCATAGGGTTGAGCTGCATGTCAAACTGAACAAAGAGACCGGCGGCCAGTGGAATACAGAAGATATTGTAGACAAAGGCCCAGAAGAAGTTTTCCTTGATATTGCCAAGGGTAAGCTTGGACAGAGCAATGGCACGGGCAATGGTGGTCAGATCGTCACGCATAACAATGATGTCCGCACAGGATGCGGCAATATCGGTGCCTCCGGCCAGGGAAATACCGACATCACTGGCAGCAAGAGACGGAGCGTCATTAATACCGTCGCCCACCATGGCTACGACATTTTCCTTTCCCTTGAGCTTATTTACCAGGTATGCCTTGTCAGACGGCATACAGGCTGCTTTCCAGGTATCAATACCGGTTCTGCGGGCAACAGCCTCCACAGTTGAGAAACGATCACCTGAGACCATAAGCGGCCGCACGCCCTGGATATGGAGCATTTTGACCATTTTCTGGGCTGATTGACGGACACGGTCACCAAGGTAAAAAGCAGCCAGCTCCTGACTGGCATCAAACAGATGCACGAGCAGATACTGATCAAGGCGCTTTTGCTCAGAGCTCTTTTCACTGGCCGCAACATAAGCCTCCTCAAGACGCTCCCGGCTTTCAGCAATATCAGCCCGGCTGCTGTGCATGCCCTTCATAAATTCGGTACTGCCCATGTAGTAAACATGGCCCCGTACCTTCATCTCTACACCACGTCCCTCATGGACCTTGAAGTACTCAATGTCCCCATCACCAAAGCCGGTAAGACGGGCCATTTCAGCGGCGCTGACCGCGCCAGCTCCGGCAGCGCCTGCACTGGCTGCGCCGGCGCCGGCGCCGGCTCCGGCTGTTGCAGCTGCGCCGGCTGTGGCGACTGCGCCAGGCGTGCCCATTGCTAAATGGTCATCCGTGGCAGCCGGTGCTGATTCCCTGACCAGCTCGTCGCGGCACCAGGTGGCAAGGGCACGGGCAATTGGGTGCTCAGAGCGCTGCTCCATGGCAAGTACCAGCTGCAGAGCCTGAGTGCGGGTCAGAGGGCTGCTCTCGTGCATGTCTGCCCTGGCAACCGACATTTTGCCTGCGGTGATGGTGCCGGTCTTGTCAAAGACCATGATATTGACGCGGCTTAACTGCTCAATGGCCTCAGGGCTCTTAAAGAGAATACCCATGGAGGCTGAGCGGCCGGTAGCCACCATAATGGCAGTTGGGGCTGCAAGGCCAAGGGCGCAAGGACAGGACACCACCAGTACGGATACGGCAAAGGTCAGTGCCGTGCCTGGAGGTGCTCCCTCCATAATCCAGATGATGGCTGTTACCAGAGAAATGAGCATTACAGCCGGCACAAAGAAAAAGGAAATGCGATCGGCTATACGGGAGATAGGAGCTTTCTGGCTGTTGGCTTCATCAACCAGGGCAATAATTTTCGACAAGGTGGTATCGGCACCAGTCTTAAGTACCCGGCAGACCACATAGCCATCGCGCATGAAGGTAGCCGAGGTGACAGGAGAACCCACCTTGCGGGTTACCGGACGGGCTTCACCTGTCAGGGCGCTTTCATCAAAAACACCCGATCCTTCAATAACCACGCAGTCGACACCGACGCGATCGCCATTGCGCAGGATAATCTCATCGCCAGGCACAATGTCATCAAGAGGCACAGTGGTCTCTTCAAAACCGCCCTTGCCATCAGCAACACGTTTGACCGCCGTATCCGGGGCCAGCTCATATAGAGCGGCAATAGCGCTGACGGCCTTATGCCTTGCTTTGGCCTCAAAATACTTGCCCACTGATACCAGAGTAAGAATGGCTGCCACAGACTCAAAATACAGTGAGTAATGATCATGCAGGTGAGCAGCATCAAAGCCCGGCGGGATTAGATAAAGGCTGTAGCACGAAAAGAGGAAGGAGGCACCGGCACCAACGGAAACCAGAGAGTCCATGTTGGGCGCAAATCCAAGCATGGCCTTAAAACCTGAGGTGAAGTAATGATAATTGAGCACCATTACAAAAAGACTTATGGCCAGCTGAACCCAGGCACTGACAAGAGCATCACTGATAATGCTGATACCCGTCATAGGACCCATGGAAACAATCATCAGCACTACGGTAAGCACTGCCGAAGCAATCAGGGAAAACTGTCTTCTGGCAACATCACGTGCCTCAGTCTCACCGGCAGCCGACAAAGAGGTCCCATCACCAGCGCGCCCTGACCTGCCATGGGCACCGGAGCTCAAAGCCTGAGCTTCATAGCCTGCTCCCTTAACAGCGTTGCAGATAAGGTCATCTGAGCAGCTGCCACCCTCAAAGCTTACAGCCATGGTGTTCTGCAGCAGCTGGACGGATACGGACTGAACTCCGGGCACGGCGGCTACGGCCTTTTCAATACGTGCCTGACAGGCCGCACATGACATACCTTTGATGGCAAAACTCTGCCTGTGCATTTCACTCATGATTTCTCCTCACTGCGGCATGGCTCCGCAAGGGTCAAACACCATTACACATCAAAAAATTCACCTGCTGTATGCTGAAGCCAACAGCTGCATGCTGCAGTTGCAGGCCCAGCAGGCAGCATCCGCCGCCCGGCTCTGCAGATGGCAGAGCGCAGCCTGCCGGGCAGCCAGTCAGCTCTTTGCGCTGTGATCCTGAGTTAAGGCACGCAGGACGGCCTGAGGCAAGGTGACTTTCAGTAAACTGCTTAATCTGAGATTGCTCAGCCCAATGCGTTAACCGGCTGTGTGATGACGTCTATGCCGGTTAAGCAGATGACGTGAAACTGCAGTGTATAACCAAAATCACAACCCGATAAGCGCCATAAGACCGAAAATATGACCCAGTCCAAAATTTTGGACCGATAAAAAAACCCGTTTCCCAGCCAAATCAGCCTCAAATCACCACGAAATCACCGCAAAATCAGCAAAAAACCGTCCCAGGGCACGATCTGACGCCTCCACGGCACAACACGACCGTACTGCAAAAGAAACTTTGCCACCTGCCCGGAACATTGCACGAGCCTGACAGGCCCATGGCTGACCCTGCCATAGACATGATTTCGTTTTTACAGGGCCCATAAAACAGAAAAGCCAAGAGCTCTAGTATCAGATTTCAAAAGTTTTGACCCACTGAGTACTAGCACTAAATACGTATCGTAATCTGCAAATATATAGTAGAATCAGGGCTTATGAAAAAAGTAGAATGCCCTGATTCACAGGCTGCC
>NZ_JALKIK010000073.1:0-11672 GCF_023050955.1 Anaerobiospirillum sp. NML120511 | reverse complement strand
TTCAATCTGAGCCATGATCAAACTCTTCACTTTAATGATTCGTTTGAAGTGCAACTGTAACCAGTTGCCAGTTTGTTGGCAAAACTCAAAGTTCTTAACTTAAAGAACCCACACAGATTGTCTGTACCTGATTTTTAAAGAACTTGGAGGCGCTTGGCCTTTGCAGCTGTTTGCTCAGTGCGTCACAGCGGGAACGTATTTTAATGATTTTCATCCCCTGGTCAACACTTTTTTCACAAAAAATTTAAAATTTTTTTAACATTTTTACAAAAACATGATTTATATCAGCTTTACGAGCCGAAAATTTCTTTTGCCCGGGGTTACAGTTAATTCACCGATTATGGTTTTGGCGCCATAAACCGGCCTATTTTGCCCTCAATAGTGTGATCTGTCCCACTGTTTTGTCCGCCGCCGGGACAAAAAGTGTTCCGCTATTTACCTGGCGCTGCCCATTCGGGCCAGCCGTGCCTGCGGTCACGGCCGTCCAGGCGCTGCCAGGCCTGACG
This sequence comes from Anaerobiospirillum sp. NML120511, assembly GCF_023050955.1. Taxonomy (NCBI): domain Bacteria; kingdom Pseudomonadati; phylum Pseudomonadota; class Gammaproteobacteria; order Aeromonadales; family Succinivibrionaceae; genus Anaerobiospirillum; species Anaerobiospirillum sp. NML120511. The sequence continues at coordinate 11,166 of NZ_JALKIK010000073.1, read as the reverse complement.
GCCGCGCGGCCTGCGCGGCCCTGCAGCCAAAAAAAATCCCCCGTCATTATGGCGGGGGATTCTTATCTACCGTTAAGCCGTTACCGGCTGGCGCAGGTCCTTATGTGCCTGGTGGCAGGCTCAGGATGCTACTGGGCGCCCTGGATGCCAGGGGTGCCGAGAGCAGGCTGGTTACCCGGGGCACCCGGGTGACCTGCCGGACGGGAAGCACCGTTAATGGCGCCAGGGCGTGAGCCTGGCAGCACACCCTGCTGGGCTGTGCGGGTTGTGTTTACTGCTGATCCTGTACTCGGCATCATCTTTACCGGTTTGCAGGTCAGCTTGCCATTTTCATCGACATTGAGCTCATAGTGGACCTCAGGCATAAGCTCACCCTGCAGAATGATTCTGGAGAGCGGATCTTCAACCTCACTCTGAATGGCACGACGCAATGGACGGGCACCAAATACAGGGTCAAAGCCCACATTGGCCACGTAGTCGTACAGATGATCATTGATGGAAACTTCAATGCTGGCATCCTTAAGGCGCTTTGACAGGGCGCTTAACTGGATGCGGGCAATGTCCTTGATGTTCTCATGGCTTAATGGATGGAAGACCACAGTCTCATCAATACGGTTGAGGAACTCAGGCTTGAAGTTCTTCTCGAGCACACCAAAGAGCATGGTCTTGATCTGATCATAGCTTGAGCGTCCGGCCTCCTCCTGAATCATGGAAGAGCCAAGATTGGAGGTCATGATGATTACTGTGTTCTTGAAGTCCACAGTACGGCCCTGACCATCGGTCAGACGACCATCGTCCAGTACCTGCAGCAGGATATTGAAGACATCAGGATGAGCTTTCTCAATCTCGTCGAGCAGAATTACTGAATATGGTCTGCGGCGTACAGCCTCTGTAAGGTAACCGCCCTGCTCATAACCTACGTAGCCCGGAGGGGCACCGACCAGACGGGCCACTGTGTGCTTTTCCATGTACTCGGACATGTCAATACGCACCATGGCTTTGGTGGAGTCGAACATGAACTCGGCTACAGCCTTACAAAGCTCAGTCTTACCTACACCGGTAGGACCAAGGAATAAGAAGGAGCCGATTGGACGGTTTGGATCAGAAAGACCGGCACGGGAACGTCTGATTGCTGAGGAAATGGCAGCTACTGCCTCATCCTGGCCAATCACACGCTGATGGAGATTGTCCTCCATGCGCAGCAGCTTCTGACGCTCACCTTCCATCATGCGCGATACCGGAATACCGGTAGCACGTGAGACTACATCAGCAATCTCAGTATCAGTTACCTTGTTCTTAAGCAGATCGGTCTTCTGACCCTCAGCAGCTGATGCTGCCTTAATCTTCTGCTCGAGCTCAGGAATGATGCCGTACTGCAGCTCACTCATACGGTTGAGGTCGCCGTTACGCTTGGCCACATCATACTCATGACGGGCGTTATCAAGCTCAACCTTGTACTTCTGGGTGCCCTCAAGCATGAGCTTTTCAGCCTTCCAGATTTCATCCAGACGCTGGTACTCAGCTTCATTTTCCTTAATGTCAGCATCAATGGCGGCAAGACGCTTCTTGCTGGCCTCATCCTGCTCACGGGCAATGGCCTGACGCTCCATCTTGAGCTGAATCAGACGGTGATCGATACGATCAAGAGGCTCAGGCTTGGAATCAATCTGCAGACGGATGCTGGCAGCGGCCTCATCAATAAGGTCAATGGCCTTATCTGGCAGCTGACGATCGGTAATGTAACGGTTTGACAGAGTGGCTGCTGCCACAATGGCCGGATCGGTAATCTGCACGTGGTGGTGCAGCTCATAACGCTCCTTCAGACCACGCAGAATGGCAATGGTGCTCTCAACACTTGGCTCTTCTACCAGTACCTTCTGGAAACGACGCTCCAGAGCGGCATCCTTTTCGATGTACTCACGGTACTCATCAAGAGTAGTAGCGCCTACGCAGTGCAGCTCACCACGGGCCAGGGCAGGCTTTAACATATTGCCCGCATCCATGGCACCATCGGCCTTGCCGGCACCAACCATGGTGTGCAGCTCATCAATAAAGAGAATTACCTTGCCGCCCTGCTTGGCAAGCTCATTGAGCACGCCCTTAAGACGTTCTTCGAACTCGCCACGGTATTTGGCACCGGCAATCAGAGCGCCCAGGTCCAGGGTCAGCACTTTCTTGTTACGCAGGCCCTCAGGTACTTCGCCCTTAACAATACGCTGAGCAAGACCTTCGACAATGGCGGTCTTACCAACACCAGGCTCACCAATGAGCACAGGATTGTTCTTGGTACGACGCTGCAGAACCTGAATGGTACGGCGGATTTCCTCATCACGGCCAATAACAGGATCAAGCTTGCCCTGCTCGGCACGCTCAGTAAGGTCAACTGTATATTTACTCAGAGCGCCACGTGAGCTTTCGGCATTTTCATCATCTACATTATTGCCGGCACGCACAGTCTCAAAGGCCTTGAGCAGCTTCTCGCGGGAGAGGTTGCACTGCTCGAGAATACGCTTGAGGTCACCCTCTGTCTCCATGGCGGCCATGACGAAAATCTCTGATGAGATAAAGGAGTCCTTGGCTTTCTGGGAGAGCTTGTCACATAAATTTAAGATTCTGCCTGTCTGTGGGGACAGCTGAAGATCACCACCTACGCCCTGAACGCGTGGCAGGTTGTCTACGGCCTTGTCGACCAGAATTTTTACAGCCTGAGGGTCGGAACCAGCTAAGGTTAACAGCGGACGGATTGAGCCGTCTTCCTGGGCTACCAGGGCAGACATGATATGAACTGGCTCGATAAACTGGTTATCGTGTCCAACTGCTAACGATTGTGCGTCAGATAAGGCTTCTTGAAACTTGACTGTAAAACGATCCAAACGCATATCGTTCCTCCAAAAATAAAATCTACTCTTTGGCTACAGCATCTGCCTGTCCTCAGGCCTAAACACTTTAACCCGGGCCATGGACAGCTTTTCACTTCTACCGGACCACCATTACCCTGGCAACCACCGCTTCCAATGCAACCATGACTGAAAACACATCAGCTGGCAGCAGCCGGAGGCAGCTGGTAACCGCAGGTGATCTCCTGTACTGAACCCGTGATACCAGAGCCATGCTCATGATATCTATAGACCATCGCCAATACCGATAAACATGCTGTTTATCAGCTGGGCTTTTGCGGGTTGTGCTTATAGCTCCTACACCATTTTACTTGGGGACAGGGGACAAATAATTAAAGTCCTGAGTCAAAATATTTTTCTAAAAATACCATTAACCCGCTAAATTACCGCCACCATCAAACACAAGCTAAAACCAAAAGTACCTTTTCACCCCCAGCCACCCCAAAGACCTGCTTGTCCAACACCGCAGCCACTGCAAAAGCTCATGACCCGCAGCTGGCCGTGCCGCAGCCTGGCCGCCATAGCCAGCCGACAGCCAGGCGGTACTGAGGCCGCCCATGGAAGCTACATGGCCGCTCCCTGGCCACAGGTCAGCCACAGCAGTGAAGCCAACAGCTGGCAGTGGCCATCAGCACACTGCAACGGGCCGGGCAGCGTCGCCTGCCCGCCACGGCGGTTGAAATCTACGACGCTGAAATAACACAGGGGGCATGACCGACCATATCAAATGGTTCGATCATGCCCCCTGTTATTCAGGCCTGGCCTGCCAGCAAGCCGGCCGGCAGCTGCCGCCGCCTGGGATGTGGTGCTGCTGGACGTCAGTCCGGTCAGTTCAGACAGATGACTGAGGCCATGCGGCCGGTGACACTGGCCTTGCGATAGGAGTAGAACACTGAGGTCTGCATGAAGGTGTCAGCACGGCCGCCAAAGATTGGGCCGTCTACGCCCAGTGAGCGCAGGGTGTTCACTGCCAGACGGTAGATGTGGCACAGATACTTGGGATTGCCCTTGTCATCAGTATGATCCAGCACCATAAAACAGTCCTGGTAACCCTCATCCTTTTTAAGGAACTGCTCTCTTACCTCAGCGCCTATTTCAAAGGAGTGTGGTCCAATGGCCGGTCCCAGAAAGCCGCGAATGCTTTGAGTGCTGGCTCCGAGCTTTTCCATGGCATGGACGCTGTTTTCGATAATACCTCCGGCAATACCGCGCCAGCCGCAGTGGATAGCGGCACAGACATTGTTCTCCTCGTCGCAGAGGATCAGAGGAAGACAGTCGGCTGTCATAACTGCAATGGCAGTCTTTTTCTGACTGGTTACCAGGGCATCACAGTCAAAGCAGTCCTGATGCCTGTTGCTTTCATCAACCACAATGACATCAGCTGAATGAGTCTGGTTCATAAAGCAGGTATGCTCGAGGCCAAAGTCCTCATTCATGGTCTTGCGGTTGGCCAGCACGTCAGCTTCGTTATCGCCGACATGCAAAGCCATGTTGAAACTGTCATAAGGAGCCTTGCTCACACCATCAAAACGAGTGGTGTAGAACGCGGTCACATCGTTTTCAAAGCAGTCAATGATCATGTAGCGCCCCTTATACAGGGACTGCCTGAGATTGTTGAGCACATAGTTTTTGTGCTGCTCCTTCCAGGCATCAAAAGGAGGAACTTCAATTCCATCAACTGTACGTGTCATAACAGCTCCTTAGGCTCTGTCTTTAGTACAGGCCATTGAGTTTGTAATCTTCTCTGAGCAGATCCATGAGGTTCTTCATTTCCTCAGGTATCGGAGCGTCAAAGGACAGGGTCTCTCCGGTTACCGGATGCTCAAATTCGATATGACTGGCGTGCAGGGCCTGATGGCGGTAGGCATTGAGAGCCTGATCAAGCTCGGCACTGGCTCCGGCAATATGTTTGATACGACGGCCGCCATACTGGGTATCACCCAGCAGCGGATGGTGCAGCGAGGCCATGTGAACACGAATCTGGTGGGTACGGCCAGTCTCAAGGCGCAGCTTAAGACGGGTGTGGGCACGATAGCGCTCCATTACACGGTAATGGGTAACAGCCTCACGGCCCATGCCATCAGGCATAACAGCCATACGGGTACGGTTGTGCAGATCACGGCCGATTGGTGCATCCACGGTACCGCCTGCAGTAAGCTCACCTTCAACAATGGCCTCATACTCACGAACTACCAGATGCTTGCTGATAGCCTTGATGAGGTGATGCTGAGCAGTCTGGCTAAGAGCAATGACCATAAGCCCGGATGTATCCTTGTCCAGACGGTGAACAATACCGGCACGGGCCAGAACGGCAGTTTGAGGGAAATGATAGAGCATGGCATTCATCACTGTGCCGTTCTTTACACCGGCGCCAGGGTGAACCACAAAGTTGATTGGCTTGTTAATGACAATCAGATCATCGTCCTGATAGACAATGTTCAGAGGGATATCCTCAGGAACAGCCTCAAGACTTTCAGGCTCATCCATGTGAACCTCAATGTTCTGACCGGCATTGAGCTTGATGCTGGCCTTATTGAGCACCTTGCCGTCAACCAGAACTTTACCCTCATCAATCAGGGTGCGTAAGGCACTGCGCGAATGGCTGTCAATCATGCCGCCAAGAATGGCATCAAGACGCTTGCCATGAAATTCATCAGAAACCTGCAGTGTAATTACATCACTCATTAATAAAATTCTCTTAACTGCTAACCGGACCTGACCAGGCTCAGACTGACCATCAGCTCTGCCTGAACCCGCCACAGCCGGAAACTATATTGCTGATTCCATACTATCACTTTAGGCCTGACAGCGAAAATTTACCCTGTCACCCCAGCCCACAGCACCTGCACCAGCACCAGCACCTGACCCGCATCCCCCGCACTGGATGACCTCACCGCCAGTGTCGCCAGCCACTGCTGCCCCTGCCTCATTAGCCGCTACTGCCTTACCGCTGCCGCATTGTCAGACCGGAATGCAACTGCATGCCTGTCAGGGCCGTTCAGCCACACTTATGCTGGCTCCATGGACGAGACAGCTAAGGTGACCATGAGCTGCCCATGCTGCTGCCTTGCAGTCCTGGCTGATGCCTTGCAGTCATGGCTGCCGCTCATGCAGGCCATGGCAGCTGCCGTCCCTTACAAGGCAGAGCGGCAAGCCCATGCTCCATGGCTACTCTTCGGCCTCATCAAGGCGGCGCTTGAGCTCTTCCATGGCCTTGATGCAGGTACCGGCGGCAAAGCCACGTCGGGCCAGAAATGCCAGAGCTTTCTGGCGCTGCTCATACTCAAGCTCCTGCTCACCATACTTCTTGACCAGAGCATCGTAAGCCAGCTCTTCCCAGTTGACCTCGGCAGCGGCCTCTCTGACCAGCTCCAGGTCCACGCCCTTACGGCGGGCTTCAAACTGAAGCTTCATCGGACCGTACAGGGCAAATTCCATATGACGGACCAGCATTTCGGCATAGCGCTGCTCACTCTGATAGCCTCTTTGCTGGCAGATAAGCAAGGCCTCATCTGTGGCTATTTCGGTATAGCGCTTCAGGGTCTTTTCCCTGAGCTCCTTAGCTGAATACTCTCTTTTGGACAGCAGTCCCACCATGAAATTGACCGCGTCAGGAATGCTCTCGCTGAGCTCACGCGGCTCAGATGAGTAAGAACGCTTCTTATAGGATTTTCTGGCCCACATCTAAGGCTCTCCTGTACACACTCAAAAGTTAATCATGCCCGGCCCCGGCAGTACCTGACGCAGCAGCCGCCTCAGCTGCTGTGCCGCATATTGGCCTGCGCGGCTGTCCTGCTCTGCACTTCATGGTCCCGACTGCGCCTGTCCATGCCCAGACCGCGCACCTGCTCAGATGATCGTGCTGCGCCCCTAAACAAATGACGCAGGCTCCGGGCCTCCACTTATGGAGGGCAAAGCCTGCGTCATTGTACAGTTACCACAGGGTTTCATGACAGTCATGAACCCCATGGCTGCAGATAGCAGCTGTAAGTTAGAGGTCCTCAGGGATCTCGCTTACGAGCTCCTCATCTTCGACATCCTCAAGAGGTGGCATATCCTCATCATCTGAACCACCCATGGATGGCTCAGCATCATCGGCAGCACCGAGCTCAGCAGAGCTGGAGTAATCGGAGTTCTGCTTGAAGAAGTCACGGATCTTGGCCTCAAGCTCATCAGCAACCTCAGGATGCTCGTCCAGGTAGCGGATAGCATTGGTCTTGCCCTGGCCAATCTTGGTACCGTTGTAGGCAAACCAGGCGCCGGTCTTGTCCACAAACTTGAGCTGGACACCAAGGTCGATGAGCTCGCCGTTCTTGGAAATACCGTAGTTGAAGAGAATCTGGAAGTTGGCCTGCTTGAATGGCGGAGCAACCTTGTTCTTTACGACCTTTACGCGGGTCTCGTTACCGATGACGGTGTCTTTCTCCTTGATAGGAGTTGCCTTGCGAATATCAAGACGTACAGAGGCGTAGTACTTCAGAGCGTTACCGCCGGTGGTGGTCTCAGGGCTGCCGAACATCACACCGATCTTCATACGCAGCTGGTTGATGAACACAACCATGCAGTTAGCCTGCTTGATGGTACCGGTAAGCTTACGTAAGGCCTGGGACATCAGACGGGCCTGCAGACCTACGTGATTGTCACCCATGTCGCCTTCAATTTCGGCCTTTGGTACCAGGGCAGCTACGGAGTCCACGATGATAACGTCGATACCGCCGGAACGGACCAGAGTCTCAACAATGTCCAGAGCCTGCTCACCGGTATCTGGCTGGGAGAGCAGCAGATTGTTGACCTGAACACCCAGCTTCTGAGCATAAATGGTGTCCAGAGCGTGCTCGGCGTCTACGAAAGCACAGACCTTGCCGCGCTTTTGAGCCTGAGCGATCAGTTCGAGAGTTAAAGTGGTCTTACCAGAGGACTCAGGACCGTAGATTTCGATAATACGGCCCATTGGCAGACCGCCCACACCAAGGGCGATATCGAGAGTCAGGGAACCGGTTGGGATGGACTCAATCTCTACCATCTCACCCTGACCAAGGCGCATAATGGCGCCCTTGCCAAACTGACGCTCGATGTGTTCCATCGCAGCTTCAATGGCCTTTTGCTTTTTTGGATCAGTTGTAAGATTGGAAGCGAGCTTGCTGCCTGAGCTTGCTGAGCTGCCAGTATCTTTTTTTGCTTTATTTGCACCTGCCATAGAACATCACCATTTAGGGGTTAAAAAATCTTCTGCTGAAATTGTAGCGGATTTATCAGCCCGTCGCATATTAACGACAGCTAAATTATCGCCAGCATGAAATCTCAATTGATACCATGCTTTGCCGCCGCCAGTGCAGCTGTGCAAAGCATGCAGGAAATCTGTGGTGCTCTTACCCCGCACCAGGGTTAACTATCAGTCGGCAGCCAATATCGACAGCCAGGGCTTCTCCTGCCCTGCCTCATTGGGCCGTCATGCTCATGCAAAAGACATGTCATGAACCGGCATAAAACCAGAGGACCAGTCGGCTGTCAGCGCCCGCTCCGGATATATTCGACCTGATAACAGCTCAAGTCCCGGGCAGCTGCCATATACACTGATGCCCTTTGAGCCAGATAATGATAGCGAAGCGTACCCTGCAAAAAAACCTCTGCAGTTCGTTTGAGAAAAAATTGTTCGCCTCTTCGCAATTATAAGCCATAGCAAGGATCAATGCCCTGCACCTGTCTCCGTCCCATCCTCCTGTCATGCCCAGGAACTGAGCCATTGACAGCAAAGAGAGCGGAACGCAGTACCGCCACATCTACAAAGCTACACAACTGCAAAGCTGCAAAGCTGCCTCACAGTTGTACCACAGTACTACAGGGGCTCGCCGCTGGTCTGTCGCTGCTCATAGCCCTCAAGGCTTTTACCACTGCTCAGTGTCAGCAGACCATTGAGCGCCTCAAGGACAGTAGCCGTACGCACCTCTGAGCGGTTGCCAGGGAAATGATGGCACTTTACATGGCAGCTGTCATCGCTGCGACGCTTAAATGCAATGCACACAGTGCCTACAGGCTTAAGCTCTGTGCCACCACCAGGACCGGCAATACCTGTTACCGCCACTGCAATGTCAGCACTGGAGTGATTAAGAGCCCCGCTGACCATCTGACAGGCAGTCTGAACACTCACGGCTCCCCATTGAACGAGTACATGCTCACTTACCCCAAGAAGCTGCTGCTTGGCCTCATTGGTGTAGGTGATAAAGCCACGGTCAAACCATGAAGATGATCCGGCAATCTCTGTAATGGCTGCTCCTATCAGACCGCCAGTGCAGGATTCAGCAGTAGCAAAAACGTGACTGTGCTGCTCATAGTCCTGAGCAAAACGGGCTGCAGTTTCCTCAAGAGCGTTCATGTCCATTGGTTATTCCTCTCATTAACAGTCTCGTAACTGGTACCGATCATACACAGCTAATATCACTCTGACAGCAATTACAGCGATTTTGCCCTGTAAACAACTCCTAATTGCAACCCTCCCTGTGCCGCCAGGGCAACAACCTGCCCTCAAGAGCAAAGCCGTGCCACAGCACAGGCAATACAGGACCATATAAGACAGGGTTTAAGGCAAGCATATGCCGAAACGGCATTTTGCTCAGGCCCATATAAATCATCGTGCAGCAATACTCATAGTTTCAACATTTAACATATATGAATACATGGCACTCATATTGCTTTAGACAAACCTAATAGCACCATGTGAGAAAAAGCCCAAAGGGCAAACAATGAGTTAGCGGCCGTATAAGGCCATAAGGGAGATTGACTATGGCACTGTACGTAAACACGAATGTCTCGTCCATTAATGCTCAGCGCAAGCTGGCTAACAGCACTCTGAGCTTAAACACCTCATACCAGAGACTGTCCTCGGGCCTGCGCATCAACTCCGCCAAGGACGACGCAGCCGGTCTGCAGATCTCCGACCGCCTGACCTCCCAGATTAACGGCCTGAACCAGGGCAACCGTAACACCAACGACGGTATCGCCCTTGCCCAGACCATCGAAGGTGCCCTGGACGAAACCACCAACATGCTCCAGCGCATCCGTGTACTGGCAGTACAGTCCGCTAACGGCACCAACTCCGAAGCCGATCGTAAGGCCCTCCAGGAAGAGGTTACTCAGCTCTCTGCTGAAATTAATCGTATTGCTCGTCAGACAACTTTCGCAGGCGCAACTGTTCTTAACGGCCCTGTCCTCACAGGAAAACAAAATGCTGATGCCTACCTGAATAACCCAAACAGTCTGATTCCAGCCACTGGTCCAAGCAAAAATGCTGTAGTTTTCCAGGTCGGAGCAAACGCTGGAGATACATTAACACTAAGCTGGGCTCAACCTTTTACAATGTCAGGCTTAGCAGTTATGGCAAATATTGGCGCAGCAGTAGAAGTTGGTAAGCAGAATGCTGGTGCTAACGGCTTAGTGCTCAGTGATGCGACCAATGGAAAAGCAAACGTACGATGGACCATTTCCTCCGCCTCATTAGCAACTAATACACTTGCTAATATCGACAAGGTTATCCAGGCTGTTGACTCCAAGCGTGCAGGCCTTGGCGCTCTCCAGAACCGCATGGAAAGTACCATTCGCAACCAGGCCTCCATTTCTGAAAATGAGGCTGATGCCCGCAGCAGAATTCGTGACACAGACTTCGCCGCTGAGACCGCTGCTCTGACTCAGAACAACATCATTCAGCAGGCTTCCCAGACCGTTCTGGCACAGGCCAATCAGCGTCCTACCATTGCTCTGAGCCTGTTGGGACAGTAATTTGGAATAGTAATTTCTCTCTCTATATCTTCCAGGGCGGGTTGCAAAACCCGCCTTTTTACTTTTACACGGATTTATATGTATGGCATGTCCATTGCAACTGGACTTATAAAACTATGCTCATGTCCATGACATGCGAACGATAAGAGAAGATTATGTAGCGGCCGAATTTAGGCTGTAAGGGGAGTTTGAATATGGCTCTTTACGTTAATACGAATGTCTCATCCATCAATGCCCAGCGCAAGCTGAGCAATGCAACTCTGAGCTTAAATACCTCATACCAGAGACTCTCCTCAGGCCTGCGTATCAACTCTGCAAAGGATGACGCCGCCGGTCTTCAGATCTCCGACCGACTGACCTCCCAAATTATACGGCGTATTAAGTGCTTGTGATTTTCATCACGTTTTTTGATAAATCCTTATATTTATGCGATTTGCGCGGGTATGATTCATAACTTCAACATATGAATGTAAGTCTGAGAGGTGACCCTATGCCA